>CAIMAO010000027.1 GCA_903838985.1 uncultured bacterium
AAAGTTGAGGAGTAAGAATTTCTTAAAATAAATATATAATATTAATTATGAAAAAAAATCAGGAAAATATTTTAATAATTCATGATATAAGAAGTGTCACAAATGTGGGAGCAATGTTTCGCACGGCTGATGCAGCTGGTATAAGCCAAATTTATTTAACAGGTTTTACACCCACACCGCTTGATCGTTTTGGAAATGTTAGAAAAGACATGGCGAAATCAGCATTAGGAGCAGAAAATTTTATACCTTGGAAGTATGTAAAAAATACAATTTCATTAATTGATAAATTAAAAAAGGAAAAATATTTAATTATTGGAATTGAACAAGATAAAAAATCTGTAGATTATAAAAAAGTAAAACTACAAGATAAAAATGTTTTTATTATGGGGGCTGAAGTTACAGGCATACCAAAAAAAGTGTTAAAAAAGTGTGACATAATTGCAGAGATCCCAATGAAAGGGAAGAAAGAATCTTTAAATGTTTCAGTTTCTTGTGGAATTGCACTGTTCAGAATCTTGAATATCTGATTATTTCATTAATAGTAAACCAGCTAAAGCAATAAGACTACCTAAAATTTTTCTTGGTAAATCTTCACGTTCTTTTAAGAATAAAGCTGCTGCTATAAACACAACCACAATTTTAAATGTTGTTATAGAAGAAACTAAGCTTAAATTTCCAACAACAAACAACAATATAACCCACGATAAAGATTGGAAAAATCTCAAAACTCCTGTTATTGATATATCCTTTTTTGAATATTCATTTTTATTTTTAGTGACAAAAGTAGCTATTCCTAAAAATAGACATTGTGCCCACCAAGAAAGCATTGTTCCAGCCGAGAAGCCAGTTGTTTTAAGTAATGCTCTTTCTGCTGTAAGACATATTCCGAGTAATACACCAGAAAGCGCCATTAGCATAAAATATTTATCAAATTTGAATGTTCCTATTCTGTGTTTTTTAGAAACTACAAACATTCCAATGAGTAACAAGATTGTTCCAAAGATTTGAATTGTTGTTAAACTTTCGTTTAAAAATAATGTAGCTAAAACTATCGTAATCGGTGTATAAATATTGCTAACAACTGAAGAAATACCTGCTTCAACATGTTTTTGGGCTATATATGAAGTTATAAAATATCCAGCTCCAAAGATTCCACAGATTAAAGAAAGTCCGATTAAGTAAAAGATATTTCCTTTAAAATAGAGAGGGCTGAAAAAGGGTATTAATAAACTTAAGATAACTGTAATTGAAGTCACTTGAAAAGCAAAACTAATTTGCCCTTTGTTTTCTACATTTTTCTTTGTTGCGAGCCATCTTCTTTGTAGTGGTGATGCGCTTGCAGCAATAAAATAAAAAATATAACTGAAAAATATTAACATAAGATTAATATTACACTTTTTATAATTATTTTCATATATAATTTATTTTTGATGTACAGGACAAAAGTGTGCGCTACGACCGCCGATGATTTTTCTCACTATTATCCCAAAACAACCTTTTTTATTACATTTTTTTCCTTTCCTTCTGTAGACTCTATGATGAAGTTGAAATTTTCCTTTTTCTCCATGAATATTTCTATAGTCAGACATTGAATCTCCACCGAAATCTATTCCTTCAGATAGAATTTTTATCATGGCTTTGAATATATTTTTAAATTCAATTTGTTTTATATTTGAGATCTTTCTTTCTGGATGAATGCTTGTTTCCCAAAGTATTTCATCAGAATAAATATTACCAATACCAGCCAAAATTGTTTGATCCATTAAAATTGTTTTAATTTTGCCGTTAGGTTTTTTCTTTAATATTTTTTCTAGCCTTTTTGGATTTAGGTCTTTATTTAATGGGTCTATACCAATATTTTTTAAATGTTTAGAAATATGTGCTATTTTAGTATCGAGTAATGTTATTTTCCCAAATTTTCTTGTGTCTGAAAAAGCGAGATGTTTATTGTTTGATAAAATAAAGACAAAATGTATGAATCTATTATAAGGATCAGATAATGCATTATTTTCTATTGGTTTCCATTTATTTTCTTTTTCAAAAAATTTGTATTTTCCATATAATAAATGCCCAGTCATTTTCATATGAATTAGAATAGTTTTTTCTCCAGACAAATTTATCAAAATATTTTTTGCTTTTCTTTCTACAGATAAAATTTTTTTATTTAAAACTTCTTTCTTGAAATACAAAAAATACTTAGAATTTGCGACAGCTTCGCTTTGGCGTTTATCTTTTGTGTTTAAATCTGTCCAAACACTCTTTATTTTAAGGCCTAAAATCGTTTCTTTTAACCCTTTTGTTGTTGTTTCTACTTCTGGTAGCTCAGGCATGGTATCATCATACTATGAAGCAGATTTTATTAAAAATTATTTTTGTTGGAATAATATTTATACCCATTTCTTTTATTAGAGCGGAAACAACAAAAAATGAAAAACCAATAAAAATTTTAATAGTTCCTGGACATGATGATAAAAATTGGGGGACTGAATTTAGGGGAGTAAGAGAAGCAGATATGAACTTAGCATTAGCAACACAAATTTATGATTCTCTTAAAAAAGATAAAAGATTTGATGTTTATATTACTCGTGATAGCCAAGGTTATACTAAAGAATTTTCTGATTATTTTTCTTTACAGAAAGATAATATAATGTCTTTTGAGACAGATGCAAAGAATAAACAAGAGGAAGAAATAAAAAATGGAACTTTTGTTAAAAAAATAAATGTGAGACATGCTTCAGCTAAACCAGAAGTAGTTACTATGTTGTATGGTGTAGATAAATGGGCGAATGAAAATAAAATGGATGCTGTTTTGCATATACATTTTAACGATTATCCCAGAGACGACACTACAAAAGTTGGAAAATACAAGGGTTTTACTGTATATGTACCTGAAAAGCAAATGGTAAATTCAAAAGAAAGTATTAATTTTGGTAAATCTATTTTTAAACAACTTTCTAGAAAATATATTTCTAGTACTTATGAGAAAGAGAAAGGTGGTTTTGTTGAAGATCAGAGTTTGATAGCTCTGGGTTCAAAAGGCACTCTAATAGATAGTGTGAGATCTGTGTTGGTAGAATATGGTTATATTTATCAAAAAATATTTAATACTTGGCCTAAAAGAAAAGTGGCATACAAAAATATGGCCGATCTTACTGTGACAGGTATAAAAAATTACTTTTTTGCAAATAAAAAATAAATAAAAGGTTTTTAAGGGGTTTCGAGCGCGACGGCGCGAGAATTTCAGGATTTTTAAAGCTTCAAAAAATCCGTACCGACAAAAATCTTGTTATTTATTTTTTATCTACTAGAGCTTAAAATTTTTAAAGCTTCGCGAATTTTAGTATTTGTATCTCCACCTGGTGAAACTTTTTTTAGAACTTCACGTGCTTCATTTTGAGAATATCCGAGAGATTTGAGTGCTTCTAGTGCATCGAGTTCATCCCGAAGGGAACTTCCACCCATTTCTTCTGTATTTTTTTGCATTTTATCTCGAAGCTCAATGATTATTTTTTCTGCAGTCTTTTTTCCTATGCCAGATATTTTTGTGAGATAAGATATGTCTCCTGTACTGATTGCTCTTTTTAATGTTTCAATTGAAGCAATACCCAAGATGCCGAGAGCTCCTTTTGGTCCTATGCCTGAGACATTTATGAGCATTTCAAAGAACTCTAGTTCTTGTCTATCTAAAAATCCATATAAATCTAATATATCTTCACGAACGTGAGTATGTATCCAAAGAAAAACTTCTTCATTTGTTTTTAGTTTGATAAATGCATCAGGTGATACGTTAATTTTATAGCCAACACCACCTGTTTCAACTATTAAAAATTTGTCATTTTTAAGTATTATTTTACCTTTTACGCTTCCGATCATATTTCTATTATATCATATAACAACATTTAGCAGTTTGCGTTTTGGTGGGTTTTATGTTAAATTATATATATGCCAATAATTAAATCAGCTAAAAAAGCAATTCGTGGATCTCTTCGCAAGAAGGCTTTTAATGATCGCCGAAAACGTGCAATGAAAGACATAATTAAAAAGATAGAAAAAGCTGCTAAAACAGACAAAAAGGAAGCAGAAAAAATGTTAAGTACTGCTTATGCGGTGATAGACAAAGGAGCTAAAAAGGGTGTTATTAAGAAAAATAATGCTGCTCGCAAGAAATCTCGTCTTTCTAGATTAGTTAAATAAATAAACAAAATAAAAAACTCCCAATTGGGAGTTTTTTATTGATTAGGTCAGATTATGCACGTTGTACATTTGTAGCGTTTAATCCTTTTGGGGATTCTTCTGTTTCGAAAGAAACAGTGTCGCCTTCATGTAATTCGTCAAAACTTACACCTACTAGAGAATTACTATGAAAGAATAAATCTTTCTGTAAACCTTCTCCAGTGATGAAGCCGAAACCTTTATCAGTGAGTCTTTTTATTGTACCAGTCATTGATTTTGTTTTTTATTTTAATATTAAATACAAATAAGTTTTACTTAAGAAATCGACTCTTTTCGCACCTACTTTGTATACTTAGTATGGTATATAGCAAGTAATTTGTCAAGTTTTTAATTTTGTTTAAATATAGAGTTTAAAAAAGTAGCCAATTCCTCATCTTTTATTTCTCTGAAAGTATTTGGTTTTAATTTAGCTAATTTTATATTCATAACTCTTTCGCGCTTTAAATCTGCAATTTCTTGGAAAAGCGCTGAACACATTCTTCTGATTTGATGTTTTTTCCCTTCAGTTAAAATTACTTTGAAAGTAAAATCATTTACTATTGTCACTTTACATTTTTTTGTCACATAACCTTCAATATTTACTCCATTTTCCATTTTTTGTTTGAAATTTGAACGCAATTTGTTTGAAGTTTTTACCACATATTCTTTTTCGTGAAAATATTTTGGACTTAAAAGTTGGTCTGTGATTCTTCCGTCATTTGAGAGGATCATAAGCCCATGGGAATTTTTATCAAGTCTGCCGATAGGGAAGACATCGTTTTGTATGCCACTATTTTTTAATTTTATTTTTATATCTTCTTCTTCATTTTGAGGAGAGTGAGTGATGGTGCCTATCGATTTATTGTAAGCATAATAAACATATACTTTAGGGTTTTTATCTCCTTTTATTTCTACAACATCATTTTCATTTACTTTACTACCGAGTTTTGCAAGTTTGCCATTGATAAAAACTTTCTTTTTTTCTACTAATTCATCAGCACCTCTACGTGTAGAGATTTTTTTGAAAGACAAATATTTATTTATTCGCATCGGATATAAAGTTTCCATTTGATTTTTAGTATAACATCTAAAACAAAAACTACTCTATAGAGTAGTTTTTGTTTTATAGTTTGATTAATGATGAGCGTCAGGATTTTGTGGAATATAAACTGTTCTAGGAGTGTAATATGCTTTTCTGATAGCAAGAATAATCAATACTATTAAGACAAGCAATAAGAGCCAACCGAGTAATGTATTAGGGAAGAAACTTCCTCCGAATAAGAATGCCAAGGCTCCTTGTTGTACATTTATATCCGTTGTTTCTCCATAAATTTGGGCAGAAACATTTGCATTGACTGATTGAGACTGACCAGATGGATCAGTGTAGCTCAATGTCGCAGGGAAATTTAGAACTGTTTCAGAAGTTACATTACTTATCACTTTAACCCTTACTGTCACCGCACCTTGTCCATTTGCTTTTAATGTTCCAAGTTTGAAAGTTAATTGGTTGCCAAACATATTTGGATTGTTTGGATTTGAAGAAATATAATTTACTTCTTGTGGGAGATTTAACATAAGGCTCAAGTTTGTGATTGCACCAGTTCCAATATTTTGATAATTTACAGTGTAATTGATTTCATCTCCTGGTTTTGGTCTTGTGTTGTCTATGGTAGGCACTATTGGTTGATTGCGATCTACAGAAGAGGTGATAAGGACGAGTGATGTCTTAACAGGGGCTGGATTATTGCCAGCTTGTTCTCGTACTCTTACTGTCACAGTGTCATCATCTGACCCATAACTATTACTACAAACTATCGTGTATGTTTTATTTGAAGTTAATGATGCAGTATAGAAACTTGCAGGACCGATACTTTTTGTTCCTTCCCATCCAGTTGACCCACCACTTGCATAACAAGATGCAGCGTTAGTTGTGTGCCAGCGAAGTGTGGTTGAATCACCATAAGTAAGACTTGTATCATCTGCAGTTAGTATTACTGTTGGTTGATTTGTTATGATTTGTTGACCCGTAGTATAAATAGTGACTGATTTTGTGTCAGAACCACCATTATAATTTGTACAATTTATGCTGTAGGTTGTTGGAGAAGTTAAAGCACCAGTATAGAAACTGCCACTGTATGCTGTTTTACTTCCAGCCCAACCATTTGATCCACCACTTGCATAACAAGAAGTTGCGTTTGAAGGATACCAACGAACAGTTGTACCGCTATTATAGGCAACAGTTGCTAAATCTGATGTAAGACTAACACTTACTTGAGAAATAGGAATTATATTATTGGTTACATAAACTGTAACTGATTCAGTTGCAGCTCCTGCACTATTACCACAAGTCATGGTATATGTAGTTGTTCCATATAATGCTCCGGTATAAAAATTACCATTGTATGTACTGCGTGAACCTGACCAATAACCATCACCACCACTTGCTGTACAATAGGTAGGGCTATTTGTTGGGTTCCAATATATAGAGGTTGAACTTCCATAAGCTACAGAAGATGGATTTGCATAAAGATTAACAACAGGAACTTGGTTATAAGGGGTATTACCTCTGACATAAACAATAGCAGTTGAAACATTTGAGACTGCTCCGTTGTTTCCATAACAAATTATGCTGTAAGTTGTGTCAGTGTATAGATTTCCAGTAGGAAAACCACCACTTGTGCCTTTGCTTCCAGCCCAACCATTTGTTCCACCGCTTGCAGTACAATAACTTGCATTACCAGAAGTTGTCCAATTTAAATAGGTTGAAGAACCGTAATTTACATAACTAACACTTGGAGTTAATGAAACGGTTGGAGCAGTATTATCTATAGAATTTACATATACTGTGGTTGATGCTGTTGCGGGTGTTGTACCACTAGCACCACTACAAGTGACACTGTAAGTTGTTGTTTGTAAAGGAGAGACTGGAGCAGTTCCATTAAGAGTGCCAGAATATATTCTTGTCCAAGAAGCTGAACAAGATGTTGCATAATTTGAACTCCAAGTGAGATTTGAGGTATCGCCAGAATTTATGTTTTGAGGGTTTGCAGTTAATGTGACTGTTGGATTATTAATTATTGGATTAGCTGTAAAGCTAGCGTAAACCGGACAGTTGGAAGTTATTGGTCCAGTGGTATATGTATTACCATTTAAATTACCATTACAGCCAGTGACAGAATTTATTGTGTATCCAGAAAATGGAGTTACAGAAAAATTTGTAGTTTGTCCTGATGTAACAGTTGTTGAACTTGGAGAAATATTTCCACCTGCTCCTGCTGTTGCTGTGACTGTGTAAGTAGAAGCTGGGGGAGGAATGACAGCACATGCGGGGGTGGTGAATTTTTCTGTAGTGGCTGGAATATAGTTACCATCACTGTTCATTGCTGCTCTATAGTAATAAGTTGTGTTCTGACTTAACGATATGGTTGCGTTAATTTCTTTATCATAACTGATATATTCAGAGTATGTTCTAGTGCCATTACCTTTTATGACATCTGATTCATTTGTCCCCCATTCAAACCAAGCAGATACTGTGGTTCCGTTTGGTGATACATTTCCGTAGATGACAGCACTGTTGCAAGTAACGTCTGGTTGTCTAGCTGATGCTATATTTACACTAGAAAAAAGAGCGACAAATGCTAAGACACTTAATATTGTTAATTTTATTTTTTTGTTCATAATTTTGTTCATCTAATTAATAATTTCCCAAGTTTTTATTTTTTTAGCTTGTTTATAAAGAGTTTTTAAACTCTCCAAAAGTATCCACATTATATCATTTTTGCATATAAATGTCAATAACTTTGGAAAGTGTGGAAATCTTATCTTTTTAAGACAAAACTTCCACAGGAAATTACTTTGAAAAAACAAGTTCGCTTAAGTAGTAAGTGAGGACTCCACTTGCTACACCACAACCTATTGCGGCACCAACATTAAACTTTTTTGTGAACTGTTTATTTACAACAATTTTGTCGGGGCCAAAGATAATGGTCCCATTACCAGTTTGGATTTTTGGTCCAGGGGTAATTGACGTAACATCTGTCGAAGATTCAGATTGAAATCCGAAACCTCCAGCAACTGCTCCGATACCTATACCAAGTATAGTAGTTACGGGAGTCCAGGAGAAACTTCTCCCATCTCGCCCGTCACGTCCATCTCGCCCATCGGTATAATCAACTCCTCTGACTGGAGTTTTACCATCCTTACCATCATTTCCCTTGATAAGATATACCATTGAAAGAGGGATATGACTTTCTGTCGTTGATATCTTCCAATAACCATAAACCCTGTTACCGCATCTTTCTATCGCGGTAACATTATTATTTTTTATAAGATATTCTGTTCCAGGAGACATTGGAACATAAAACTTGCCTCCTATTACATCTGCCAATACGACACTTGCAGATGAGTCAACATAAAACATTTCATCTGATCGTGGCGATCGATGGTGTTTTAAGTCGCTCGGGATATAAAATATCCCATTTCGCGCTGCCTCTTTAGCAGAGGGAAGATCTCTAAAAATCGCTGTTTGACCACTTAAGATTTGTCCAAATAGCAACACAAGAGAAAATATAACCTGTTTCATATAATGTTTCCTTTTTTTTGTTTAGTTTTGTTGTATGAAAGAATAAAATCTTTTTTTAATCTTATTTTTATTGCCTCATATAGCAAAACTAAACTTTTTTGAAGAACTTCAACTTTCTAATAGTATATCACCTTTGTTTAGAAAAGTCAAGGTATATACAAAAGATTCTATATATTTTGCCGTATTGGTGGTTTAATAATTACATAAATAAAAACACCCCTAAATTACAATTTAGGGGTGTTTTCTGAAAAACCTTTATTTTATTGGTTATTTGGTTTAATTTGGGGCCTAATTTGGACTGATTTTGCCGTCACACTGCCGTCTGGGTTGGGTGTCCCTGTGACTGAGACTTGGGTGCCTGTGGTTAAATCTGTTAAAGATCCACTAGCCATCTTTGAAACGGTAGTACTAGGGTCAATAAAGATAATTTTTGATCCACTTCCTGTTGTTGTTGCAGTTGGATCATTATTTAGAATTTTTACAGTGATGCTATTTGCATCTTTTGAGATAATTTCACCAGCAGTAAACCCACCTCCATTTCTATTTCCGCGCATCATTCCACCATTTGCCCCACCTTGGCCCGAAAAAGGATTTGTTCGACTATTTATCGCAGCTTTTACGTTATTTCCACCGTAAGTCATTCCTGCATAAAAAACTCCGATTAAAACTATAATTCCTACTACTATAAAAACAATTTTTTTGTTTTTTTGCATAATTTTTATTTTTGTTAATTAATAATTTTTCTAAAGAGCTTTGCAAAAAATTTTTGAGCCTTCGCCCTCGGAGACAAGAGGACAGGGGACCCACGACTCTTAAAATTCTTTGCAAAGCTCTTTTAGTTTGTTATTCGAATCTCAAAGCATCAATCGGATTTAAATTTGCTGCTCGTCTCGCGGGGTAATAACCGAAGACTATGCCTATTCCAGCGGAAACACAGAAAGCGAGAGTTATTGAATACAATGAAACTGCTGCCTGCATAATTCCAAAATATGTAACACCAAAAGATATTAGCCACCCGAGAATCACACCAGTGAGTCCTCCTGTGAAAGTAAGAACTATTGCTTCGACTAAAAATTGTTTATTGATATCTTGTTTTTTTGCACCGATTGCTTTTCTTAAACCAATTTCTCTTGTGCGTTCTGTGACTGTTGTCAACATCATATTCATAATTCCTATTCCTCCTACCAATAATGATATACCAGCGACAGCTGCAAGTAGGGTAGTGAATGTGCTTGTGACACTAGAAGCAGTGGCTATGATATCTGCTTGGTTCATTGTATTAAAATCTAGTTTGGTTGGATCTGTAATATTGTGTCTGTTGGTCAAGAGTGTAGTTATGTCCGCTTGGACTTGCGCTGAGACATCTGAACTTTGTGCTGAAACATCTATTTCACTTAAATATTTATTTCCTGAAATATATCTTTGTGCTGTTGTGTAAGGTATATAAACCACATCATCAGTATTACTAAAACCAGAACCCCCTTTTGCCACGGTCACACCTATGACACTATATTCTATTCCAGCTATGCGAATTTTTTGTCCTACAGCGTCTGTGCCATTTACTCCGAATAAATCATCTCTTGTGGTTGGACCCAATACTGCAACTTTTGCGCCACTAGACACATTTTGATCAGATAAAAAATTTCCTTCATCAATAGAAATATTTCGGACTGTTGCGTATGAAGGTTCTGTTCCCATTATGCTTGTATTTGTGTTCGTGCCTGTTGCCACTATTTGTTTTCTGGAAGAAACTTCACGAACTACTCCTGCGATACCGGATACTTGTGAAGCAATTGCGCTAGCATCATCTACTGTGAGAGATTGTGCTCCACCACGCCCAGCAGACGGACCACCAAAACTTTTTTGTGCCCCTGGCATAACCATGACTAAGTTTGCGCCGATTGAATTAATACTAGAAGAAATAGAATTTTGTGCGCCTTGTCCTATCGCTGTCATAGCTATCACAGAGGCAATACCGATAATGATACCTAGCATTGTGAGTCCAGATCGTACTTTGTTTGCAAATAAGGAAGAATATGTTTCGTGTAATATGTCGTATGTTTTCATATATTTATTTTAAATCATGTTTAACAACTTTTTTAGTATGAGTTGTGCTGTCGCTTAACAATAAACCATCTTTAATAAATAAAATTCTATCTGCATGTTCGGCTATGTCTTGTTCATGAGTAATAAGGACTATAGTGCGCCCGAGTTCTTTATTTAGTCTTTGAAAAGTTCCGAGCACTATTTCACTTGTTTTAGAATCAAGATTTCCTGTCGGTTCATCAGCTAGTATGAGAGTAGGATCATTTACTAAAGCTCTAGCAATAGCCACACGTTGAATCTGTCCACCAGAGAGTTGATTGGAAAGATTATGGAAATGTCCTTCATCGAGCCCAGCGAGTAATAATGATTTTTTTGCTTTTTCTTCTCTTTCATCTTTTTCTATCCCAGCATAAACAAGAGGAAGTATTACGTTACGTAAGACAGTGGTTCTTGGTAATAAATTAAAAGATTGAAAAACGAAACCAATTTTATCTCTACGAATGTCAGCGAGCTCGTCATCGGAAAGCTTGGAAACATCTTTGTTGTCTAATAAATATTTTCCACTTGTGGGATTATCGAGAGCACCTAGTATGTGCATAAGAGTAGATTTACCAGAACCAGATGGTCCCATAATTGCCACAAACTCTCCATCTTTTATTGTGAAACTCACGCCTTTTAAAGCTTCGAATTCTATTTCTCCAGTTTTATATGTTTTTGTAATATTTTTTACTTCAATCATAAGTTTATCTTCCTATGCCTCCACTTCTGCCTCCTCCACCTACTGCACTTAATATACTTGGTGTGGTAGTTTTTGCTGTGGTTGTCGTAGTTCCAGTAATTGTTTTGGTTACGATTATGTCTCCTTCTTTTAGACCAGAAACAATTTCTGTATTTGTGCTATCAGAAACTCCAATTTCAACTGTTTGATTTGTAGGAGGTGTCAAGGATGGAGAACCTTGATTTCCAGTTGCTGGAGTAGCTAAAGGAGTACTGAAAGTTTGTACATAACTAGAACCATTTTGAGTTTTTATTGCACTACTTTGAACCATTAAAACATCTTGTTTTACATTTGTTATAATTTCTGCGCTAACACTCATTCCTGGTTTTACTCTATCGTCTTCTGTATCAAAACTTATTTTTACAGCATAATTTACAACACCCGAAGATACTGTTCCCAAAGAATCTATTTGCACCACTTTCCCTGATATTGTTAAATCTGGTATTGCATCAAAAGTGATCGTTGCTTTTTCTGCAAGTGCTATTTTTGCTACATCAACTTCATTGAGTGAAATTATAGCTACTTTTTTAGGCGTAATGATTGTTCCTAATGTTGTTCCAGAACTTGCTGTGTCTCCTTTTTGGGCGGGAACAGTAGCCATCACTCCATCGAAAGGTGCTCTGATATAACAATCAGATAATGATGTTTTTGCATCTAAAAGTGTATCTTCTGCTTGTTTGACTGCGAGTTGTTTTGTTCTCAATGTGAAGCTATCTGGTTGATATAAATCATTTAAATTTTTATTATTTTGAGCTATTGTAAGATCAGCGGTGTCATTAACTTTTTTTTGATTATCAAGCGCATCTTGGTAGGCTGTATAGTTTGCATTGTAAGTAGTTGCAGATTTATTTGGTAAAGTAATTATCCAATTGGATTGATTTGTAGAAGCACTTGCAAATTTAATATAAAGTCCAGAATCTCCAATAGGCTGAGGTACTACCGTCGTGACATTTCCTGAACCTGTGACTATTCCAGCAGGGATACTATTTGCTGTGAAATATGCACCATTTCCTGTTTGATAAATATTAATAGTGATAGTTGCTTCTTGGTCTTTTATATATGTACCACTTATTGTGGGTGGTGTTTGGATATCAGACGAGTTACTTGATACAGCAGCGACAGAAGTATTAAGTAAATTTCTGTATGAATCTTTTGTTGTTTTTGCTGCGTCAGTTTTTGATATTTCTGCATCAGAGATAGCTTTTTTAATTGTAAGAACAGAAACATCATCAGGTGTTTTTTCGAATTTTTCTAAATCTAGTTTAACAGTTTCTAAATTTGTTTCTGCATTGCGAACAGTTTTTTGTGCATCTGTGCTATCTATGACGAATAGTGTTTGGCCATCTTTTACATTACTTCCGGGCGTTACATTAACACCAGTAATAGTGCCTGAAACTTTTGGCTTAATATCTATTTGGTTAGAAGCTGAAACTTGCCCACTTCCAGAAACGGAAGAAATTATTGTGCCCTTAGCAACTGTCGCTGTGACGTATCTTGTTTCGCCGCTAGTACTTGTTAATTTTCCATAGCCCCAGTATCCAACAAGCAAAATTACTATTAAACCCACTATGCTTATTGTTTTATGTAAAATTACATAAGATTTTGTTTTGCTGTAGTAAGTTTTTGTTTTATCAATATATTTTTGCATAATATTTTATTGTTGTAGTGGTGGCATGTCGGGTGCTTGTAGTGCTGGAGGAGGGACAGGCATACCGAATGGCATTATTCTGATAAATTTTGCTTCTATTTGACCTTTTTCATCTGGAGAACCTATGACCACAACAAAATCACTTACAGAAAGTTCATTTGCTTTGACTTCTTTATTTATTTTTTGTATTTTTGTATCGTTATCTTTTATTAAAACCACTTTTTCTATACCATCTTTATCTTGTACTATTATTGTCGGTAGTTCTATTTTTATTATTTTACCAATTGCACCATGAGCATTTGGAAAATTATCTTTTCCAAACACAGGACGTTCTTTCATCATTCCGAAATTGCGTTCATAATTGTCTCCCCAAGCTCGTCCAAAAGATGCTTTGTGAAAACCGACAGAGACTCCAGCAGAAAATATTAATATTGCTATTACAATAGAACCAATTATATATAAAAACTTATTTGATAATTTTAGATTTCCAAAACTAGTTGAACTTAAGAAATTTTTTATTTTTTCGTATATTTTTTTCATATATTATTTAAAATGATAATGATAATGTTCCACTACCTGAACGATCATCTAGGTAGACTGGTTTAATAATTTGTTTAGCTACATATTTTAGAGATAAGATGAAAACGAAAATTAAGGAAAGGGAGAGAACTATGCTCATGGTGGGCAATGATTCGATGATAGAAAGTGATAATTCTTTCCAATACGACAATATTGAGCCGTTATTAGAAAAGATTATAGAAAAATAATCATAAATGCCGGATTGTGTTAAATCACTCGTAAGAGCCTTCCAAGCTGGGATGAAGCTTACTAATGAAGCAAGGCTAGCAAAGGAAAAACCCCATATTTTAATGGTTTTTATATGTTTATTACGTATTGATATAGTGTTCCATACATTTAATGCTAAATTTTGATTTTCTTCATATTTAGCATTTTGGAATGCTTTTTTTAGTTCTTTTTCCATATATCATATATACGGGTTAAGAATTTGTTTTGGTGCAACTACCTGATTACTTTCCACTCTTTACTATAAGATTCTTTCTTAAAAAGAACAGATAATGTATTTAAAGCCCATTCGGTTAATAATCTTGGCCAGCCTATTTTGTGTGCCCTGCGTCCTGTGTGATATATAGTTAAATTTTTTATAAAATAAGTTTTTCCTATTTTTGATATTTTTCTAAAGAATTCATAATCTTCTGATGCTGCTAAATCTTCTCTATAACCACCAGTTTTTCCAAATATTTCTTTGCGAATCATTTGAAATTCTCCAGCGGCAACTCCGATTTTGAAATAATTGTTTAAAATTAAATGAAATAGATTAAGTGTTGAAAAAACAACCTTATCCATAAAATTTTCTTGGTCTTTTAATACTCTTATTGGTACTGTTACTCCTATAATATTTTTATTAGATTCAAATATCTTTTCTATTTTCATAAAAAAATTATTTATATCTGGAACATAAACATCAGCGTCAATAAAAACAAAAAAATCTCCAGTTGCAATTTTTGCTCCGGCATTTCTACCTTGTCCTATTGTTTGACGGGCATCTCCTTTGTATCCTATGATTTTGTTTGTAAATTTTTTTACTATTTCTATTGTTTTATCTGTGCTTCCACCATCTGAAACAATGATTTCTTTTTCTCCTTTGTATTCTGAAAGGCAAGTAAGAATTTTTTCAATAACTTTTTCTTCGTTTTTAGTTGGAATAATGAAAGAAATCATATCTGGTTTATTACAGTTTTTCTTATGTACCTAATAAGATAAAAAATTGAAGTTCCTAATATTGCTATACTGCCAATCAGAAAATAAATTTTCATTGCATGTGATATTGAATTATATAATTGTCCAAAAAAATAACCCACAGAAAGTAAAATACTAACAAGAATTATTTCTCCAAGAAAATTTAAAGAAATATATTTTTTAAGAGGGACGTGTGTGGCTCCAGCAGCCATAAGTGTCGCGAGTGACATACCGAAGCCAACGGTTAATTTTGATATTAAAAGTATTTTTACGTGATATTTATTAAAAAGTTCTTTTGCCTTTAAAAATATTTCTGGTGTCAGTTTGAAAAACTTTCCATATTTTTTTAAAAATGGCTCAGCAAAGAAATAGCCAATGTAATACCAGATAATATCTCCAACCAAATCCCCAGCTATAATTATAGGGAGGGCAACATAAGGGTCAAAAAAACCTGCAAGTATAAGTATGCCAGAAGCGACCATAAGTATTGGTCCTTCTATTACTATGCCCATAAAAAGTAATAAATATTTATAACTAGTTATTAAAAACAAAAAATTTGGGATTAAAGAATTAAGCATAAATTATTTTTCTATATTTTCCATTATAGCTCTTAATTCAAGAATTGCTCTACGATGTTGACTTTTGACTGTATTTAATGGTTTATTTAATATTTTGCCTATCTCATCGAATGTCATATCTTCTTCGTAATGTAATATTAAAATTGTTTTGTAATTGATTGATATTTTGTCTAATATTTTATTGAGCAGAACAGAATCTTGTAATTTTTGTAATGCTTCATCTGGGAGCAAATTCTCATCGGGTATACTTTCAGAAAAAGTTGTTTCTTTTTCTTCTGTGTTTTTTTCTAAGTCAGAAAATAAAATACTTTTCTTTTTTCTTAAAAAATCAGTAGTAGTATTTTTTGCAATAGTAAAAATCCAGGTTTTGAAACTCGCTTTTTTAGAGTCAAAACCATTTATATTCTTCCATACTTTTATGAAGATCTCCTGAACAATATCAGGCGCATTGTTTTGATTAGTTAAACGTGTGACGAAGTTATAAAGAGGGGAAGTATATTTATCTATCAAAAATTTAAATGCATCTTCTCGTCCACTTTTGTATAAAGCGATTATTTTTTCATCACTCTCATCAAATAGCATATGTTAAATATAACATATATTTTTTCTCTGGTGCCCTCAGTAGGAATCGAACCTACATCGCAAACTCCGCAAGCTCGCATTCTATCCATTAAACTATGAGGGCATTTGCTAATTGAAGATTAGCAGTTTTTAATAAAAAACTCAAATTTAGAAACCAAGTGAATCCATTATCTTTTCTGATACATGTTCCTTCATTTCTTCTTCCGGAACATTGTTTGAAAGCATTATATTTTTTACTTCTTCAGTAATGTCTTCTCCTAAAGGCATTGAAATTATAGACATGAATAGTCTTTCGGATTTTATAAAAAGAGTAGGTTGCATTCCTTCCTTTTTTACCCAAAAAGATTTTATATTTTCATAAGGAAAAAGGCGATTGCGTATTTTTAAACCTTTTTTATTCATTTCATAAAAAACTAAATCTGGTTTTTTGACAGCAAAGAGTGCAAGTAAAAAACCACCTATTATCAAAAACAAACTAAAAAAATAATTTTTATAAATAAAAGATGTTATAGAACTTGCAACGACAATGACACCGAGTGCCCAAAACCAATCGTTGCCTCGTTCTTTTTCTTCATATTCTAAAGCTCTCCATTCTAGTTTTGTTTCTCCTTGCATTAATATAATTATACTCCAACAATTATTTTAAATCCATACAAATTGTCAATATTTGATGCACCATTTTTGTTTTATTCAACGTATATACTAGTGTATGCAGATTGTGTCGTAAATCTGTG
>CAIMAO010000028.1 GCA_903838985.1 uncultured bacterium
GAATCTCCAATCATGCTTAAGATTGAAAATCGTTATCAGTCTATCAAAGTAGGAGATACTGTTGATTACACCGTCACTTACCAAAACATTGGTACCAAAACTCTAACACATCCAGTTCTGCAAGTGGTCTTACCACGAGGCATTGCTTTCCTTAATTCCTCTCGAGGAACTTATCAAAGTGATACCTATACCCTTACTGTTCCACTCGAAGATTTAGTACCCAATATTGTAGGGACTGTTTATCTAGAAGGGAGAGTAGACTCTATCGACAACAACAATGCCCAGATAGTTACTACTGCTATCCTTGTTTATACCACTCCGAAGGGAGCTCAAGAGAATGCTATGGCTTATGTATTGAATAGCCCTACGGGGGGAAGTTCCTTGGTGGGGGCGGCTATATTTGGAAATATCTTTGGATGGGGAATTATAGGACTTCTATTGATATTGATCTTAATTTTACTTGCAATTTTACTTTTCCGAAAAGTTTATCGTAGACAAATAAATTAAAAAAATGTTTAATATAAAAGACCCGCTTATTGCGGGTTTTTTTATATTAAACATTAGAAGCTTGTTATTCTTTTGGTTCTAAATGAACAACGGCTCGGGCAATATTGTTTATTTTTTGTTTGATCAGATACTCTAGTTCACTCGCTTCTTCATGTGCTTCTTCTAATGAAATATTTCCATTAGTATAAGAATGAAATGATATAAATATTTTGTCGTTTGCTTTTCTTATTTCAATATTGTGTGGTTCATAAATATTTCTGAATTTGCTAGATATATCGATTATTTCTTTTGTGATTATCTCTTCCTCTTCTTTGTTGATTCTTTCTCCATTTAAAATCTCAGATCTGAATGGCTCTATGTGAGTATTTATTTCTATTTCGTTACCAAATTCTTTTTTGATGGATTCTTCTAGCCTTGAAGCTACGCTGTGGGCTTCGTGCATGGTTGAATCTGCATTTACTTCCAAGTCAAAGTTTATATATTTTTTGTTTTCTACTAAATGGACAACAATATCGTGGACAGAGGCACCATGAGTATGAGCGAGGATTTGGATATGTTCGATTATAGTTTCATTATTTAGTGCAATAGGTATAATGTGGACTGTTATATCTGATTCATTTACTTTTGTTTTTATCTGTTTCTCTACGGCGTTACCAATGCTTTTTGTCTTTTCTAAAGATATTTTTCTACTAACTTCTACACTTATTTCAATAAATAATGATGCCCCAGCTGGACGAACTCGCACTTTGGAAATTCCAACTACTCCTTCAACCTTCTGAGCTTCTTCTTTAATTATTTCTGTAATTCCTTCTGGTGCTTTATCAATTAAAACATCAAAAGTTCGTTTGCTTAATTTATATCCTGCACGGATTACAATTATTGAAACCACCAAAGCAGCGATAGTGTCGGCAGCTGGAATCTTAAAATAGACACAGACCAAACCTATTAAGACTGCTCCAGAACTCCAAATATCTGAACTAAAATGGAGTGCGTCTGCCTCAAGTGCTTGGCTTTTTGTTTCTTTAGCAACTTTCATTAAAGCGTGGGAACGGGAGATATCTACAAAAATCGAAATGATGATTACAAGGAAAGCATACCAAACTACTTCTACCTCTATCTTCTCAAAGAATAATCTTTTTATTGCTTCATAAATAATCCATCCAGAGGTCACAAAGAGAAGGGCAGATTCAATTAAAGCTGAGATACTTTCTATTTTTGAATGGCCATAAGGATGTTTCTCATCGGCAGGTTTATCTGATACTCGTACCGAAAAAAAAGTCAAAAGCGCTGCTCCTAAATCAAGGGCCGAATGTAGTGCCTCGGATAATATTCCCAAACTTCCGGTAACTAACCCAACGAAACCTTTCATTAGGGTCAAAAAAATACTCCAGAACACTGAATTTAGTGCGACTTTTGTTTTTTTGTTGTGTTTCATTTAGTCTTTATATTTTAACATAAATGTATATATTTCCCAGTAGTATAATTTTGGAAAAAATTTACTACGAGGTATAATATAAGCGATATTAAATAATATAAAAACTTATGAAAAAGAAAAAAGGGGAGAAAGTTGTGATGGTTAGCGGAGGATTTGATCCTATTCATATAGGTCATATTCGATATATTCAGGAGGCAAAAAAATTAGGAGATAAATTGATTGTTGTCATAAACAATGACAATTGGCTAAGAAAGAAAAAAGGAAAAGAATTTATGCCAGAGCAGGAGAGAAAAGAAATAATAGAAGCGATTGCTGGAGTAGATGAAGTAATAATTTCAAGTCATCCCAAAAACCCAAAAGACATGAGTATCTCTAAAGAGCTTATAAAAGTAAGACCTCATATTTTTGCGAACGGGGGAGACAGAGATGAAAAAGATGCAGAGGATCCAAAGTCTTCGTTATATAAAGAAAAACAAATACATAAAAAACTTGGAATTGATATGGTTTTTAACGTTGGCCGTGGAGGAAAAATTAGAAGTTCTTCAGACATGTTAAAGGAGTACTCAAAAAAGATTAAAAAGTAAATTAGTCAAATATTTTATTTTGGGGTATAATATTGACGATGGTTAAGGTTTTAAAAAAAATAAAAAAAGTCAATAAAATCAAAAAAGTTTTGAAGAAAAAAATTAATGTCAA
>CAIMAO010000029.1 GCA_903838985.1 uncultured bacterium
AATTAATAAAATAGTAAAAAGGAATTTTTATGAGAATAGAATTTAATAAACCTTCTAGCTTATCTAGAACTGAAGTAATTGCTAATATTTTAGCAATTGAGAATCAAATAATTCAATCAGGTAGCGTTGATTCTGAAAAGAATAATATTGATTCAATTTTAGAGAAACTTAAACAAGATAAGATAACTCCACAAAGAGCTATGGAACTTGTAAAAGATATTAATGATAGTCGACAAGATTATCATTAAAAAAGCTTATAACGTCATAGTTATAAGCTTTTGTTTCTAATTTAATTTACTAATTTTATAATTTTCTGGTGCGACCTTTAAATATTCTTCTAATTTTTCACGATTGAGTAGCCCTTCTTGTGCCCCTATATATTGAACTACAGACATTGAATTTACTGGCCCCCAAGAGAATGCTTCTAATGGAGTTTTACCTAATGCGAGTGCTGCAGTAAATGTGGAAGAAAAAGCATCTCCAGCTCCTGTACGTTCTACTGGTGGGGCAATATCTGGATAAATAGGATTATGCCATAATTCGTCGTTTAAATAAAGATAAGCACCATTTGGTCCGTCGCTTATGACGACCATCTTGGGGCCTAATAGAGCTATGCCTTTCGATAGATTTAAAACTTTGTTATCCTCTGAATTTAATATTCTTTTTGCTTCCTCGAGATTACAGAAAAAAACTTCTGTTCTTTGATAAATATCTTTTAAAGCTTCTGTCCCAAATTTCATTTGAAAAGTACCTGGCTGGAAAGCAAGTTTAACCTCAGGATGTTTATTTAAATAATCTGATATCTCAGTGTGGAAAGGAAGTGAATCTTCACCTAATGAGCTTAAATAGATCCAGAGAGGAGTTGAAATTTCGCTTGCTTCTTTGGTGTCTAGCCAATGCCTTTCATAACTTTGATGTTTGATTAAAATAGTGCGATCAATGTCATACCAAAGTACAAAATGATAATTTGTAATTTTGTCTTTCTCTGTCGTAACAAATGTTGTATCTATTTTTTCTTTTTCTAATACAGCTAAACAATCTTTTCCATTTTGATCATCACCGATATTTGTCATAAGAGCAGTGTTTAACCCTAGTCGTGCGGCAGATACAGCAGCATTAGGACTGTTCCCGACAGCAGCTATGACATTTAAAGATTCATATGGGACTTTATCTCCAAAGCGTAAACAAAGTTCACAGGCATCTGTGTCTATTTTGCAATGTACGTGAGCATCCTTTATTTTTATGAATGCATCTATAACAATATCCCCAATTGCTAAGAAATCTATTTTTTTCATGTTATTATTATAACATAATAATTTAAAAGTAATAGAAACAATAATTATGTCTAAAAAAATAATTTTATTTTTATTTAGTTTTTTATTTTTGTTCTCGTTTAGGATAGCTCATGCGGGGCTCATTATAAATGAAATAATGTATGCACCGGCAAGTGGTAGTGACCATGAATGGGTGGAAATTTATAATAATGGTGATAGTGAAGTTAATTTAGAAAATTATAGATTTTTCCATGGTGAAAGTAATTCTGGTCCACTTAGTTTAAAAAAGGGTGATAATTTTGTTTTGCAACCTTCAGGCTATGCTATCATTGCAAAAAGTTTAGCAGATTATAGTTGGTTGAGTTTTTCAGGAATGATTTTGAGTGCATCCACGCTTTCTCTTCCAGATAGTGGAGATAACACATATATTGCTATATCTGACGCAAATAAAAATATCATTGATTCTGTAAAATATGATACTACTTTAGGTGGAGATAAAGATTCTGGAAATTCTTTGCAATTAATAAATGGTTCTTGGCAAGCGGGAACACCTTCACCGGGTGCAGCCAATCAGGCTTCTTCTCACCCAGTAGCTCAAAATAATGTTGCCTCCGGATCTTCTTCAAATTCTTCAGGTGGCATTTCAACTCAAACTGCATCTGAAACAAAAACAAAAATAGTTGAAATTCCTAAGATTAAAACAAAAATATTAACTACCAAAAATCTTGCCTTTGTTGGCATTCCGGTTGAATTTAATGCGAGTGCTACAGGTTATTCCAATGAAAAACTTTTTTATGGTGAATATTTTTGGAATTTTAATGATGGTGATTCAAAAGAAATAAAAGTAAGTGATGCTTCAAAATTTACACATACTTTTTATTATGAAGGAGATTATAATGTCACATTAGAATATTACTCAAATTATTATTCTGACATTCCTGAAGCTACAGATAAAATAAATATAAAAGTTGTTGGGTCAAATGTTTCTATTTCTAAAATAGGAGATGAAAAAGATTTTTTTATAGAAATTTCAAATAATACAGATTATGATGCAGATCTTTCGAGATGGGTTCTTTCAAGTGATAAAAAAAGTTTTGTTTTGCCAAGAAACATGATTATTCCATCAAAAAAGAAAGTGACATTGTCTCCTAAAATTACTGGTTTCTCCATTTCTGACAAAGACACTTTGAAATTAATTAATTCACAAGGTGAAATGATATATGATTATTCTTCTTTTGGTAAAACTATTCCTGTAATAAAAAAAGATGTTGTCTCAAAAAGAACACAGACTAGAAAAGTAACCAGTGTAATAAGTACTGTAAATAAAAATGATAATCAGAACAATGCAGATAATAATTTAACTACAAAAAATAATTTATCAGAAAAAGATTTTAATATAAATGACATTCCAGTTGATAGTTTAGGAGCAGAAGCAATAAAAACTGATGCAAATACTAATGATGGTTTTAAATATGGACTTGGTTTATTTGTTTTTCTTGGTCTTAGTGCGGGTATTACTTATTTTGTTCGTGGCTATAATAGAAAACCTAATACAGGAACCACAGGAAATGATTTTGAGATTTTAGATGAATAGGGTAGGATAAATAGATGTTTAAAAATTTTTTACTTAAAAAAATGCTTCGCACAAAAGGTGTGCCTGAAGCACAAATAGATATGTTTATAAATATGATGGAGAAAAATCCACAACTTTTTGAAACTATTGCAAAAGAAGTTGCTGAGAAGGTGAAGGGTGGAATGGATGAAATGACTGCAGGTATGGTCGTTATGAAGAAGTACGAAAGTGAATTAAAAAAGTTGGTTTAAGCTGATTTTTTATTCTACACAGCTTACACCTAGATACTTGCATTTTATGGGGGGGGTGTAAACTAATACTAAGGAGTATTAGGTTTTTGTTGTTAGATTGTGTTTTTTAAATAAATATTTATTAGTAAATTAATGTTAGTTATATTAATTCCGGAAATAGATTTATTTCTTATAAAGGAATTAAGATTAGAATATGACAGAAAAATTTAATAGTGGGGAGTTTTCTAAAGAAGTTGAGAAAAATACAAAAGAAAAAGAATTAAAAGAATTTAGAGAAGAATTATTATCTTATTTTAATACAAATAAATTTTCTTTAGAAAATTTGAATAAGCTGTATGAGTTTATTGATTCATTAAATATACCAATATTACATTCAGAAGACACTCATGATGTTATGTCAGGTCATTGGACAAGAGACACTATAGAGGTAGCAGATGGAAAAATAAAAATTAAAAAACAGTATTCTTCTCCAGGAGATAAAGGTTATGGTATACCTCCTACAAATCAAAATGAGTCTAATGAAATACCTTTTACTCCGTTTATAGAGTTAAGTTATAGAAAAACATCTACTAATGCAGGAAGTAGGGGTATGAGAGGTGTAAAAGTATTTTTTTCAGAAGCTGATATTGCTAGTGTACAATATGGATGGGATACTTTCCCAAACCCAAATTATAGTGAAGATAAAGAAGTTGAGATAGAAGAAGACCTTAATAAAATTAAAATTGAATTATTTTTGGATATAGTAAATAAAAAAGTAGAAAAAGAAAAAAAATTGCAAACAATTGAATCAGCTAAGGTCAATTATGATATAACGGATGAAACTGAAATAATAGATGGAATCGAATGTGTAAAGATTATAAGAAAAATAGATTCTACAGATAAAATGTATAAAAGTTCAAATGGTTTAGATAATAAAAATGAGAAAAAGGGTGATATATATTGGGTCAGTAAAAATAACTATAAGATATATGTTAAACAAATAGGTGATAAACTTGAGACTGTTGTTGATCTTTATGGCAGTCCAAGTTTTGAAGGTCTGATTGAAAAAAATAAAAATGTTTCCTCTTAGTGTGTTTAAAAAATAATTTAACTGTTTTTCATATTTTTTTATTATTCCATTATCAGGATAATTTCTTTTTTTAGTTGTATTAGTTGTATTAACAACTGAATATTTATTTAGATAGAATTTGCCTTTATTTTGTTATGGGTATATACTCATAACTATATATTAGGTCGAGATTAAAAAATAAATAAATTAAAAAAATGGTTAGACCAAAATGTGATAAAAAAGTAGGTTTTTGTCCAAAATATGGAGAATTTAAACCTGAAGGGTGTACTAAAAACATTCAGAATATAGAAATAAACAGAGAAGAAGCTGAAGCACTACGTTTAAAAAATATAGAAAATCTAAATCAAAATGATTCAGCAAAAAAAATGGGTATTTCTCAGAGTACTTTTCAGAGGATTTTGACATCTGCTTACAAAAAAGTATCGCTGGCCTTAATAAAAGGAAAAATTATTAAATTAAATAAAAAATAAAATTATGAATGATATAAAAACTTTAGTAGAAGATTTAGCAAAGATGATTTCAGAAGGTAAAATATTAGAAGCTTTTGAAAAATATTACAGTGATGAAGTTGTGATGCAAGAAAATGAAGATGAAGCACGTGTCGGTAAAGAAGTTAACAGAAAATATGAAGAAGCTTTTGTAAATGGCATTGTTGAAGTACATAGTGCAAAAACTTTAGGCATAGCTGTAGGGGATAATTATTCCGTTATAGAATCTTCTATGGATGTGACTCATAAAGATTGGGGAAGAGTGGCTAGAACTCAAGTAGCAATACAACACTGGAAAGATGGAAAAGTTGTTGGTGAAAAGTTTTACTACAATACAAAATAAACATATTCTGTATTTTAAAAACAACTCTATAAAATAGGGTTGTTTTTGTTTTTAGAATGACTTTTTATCACATTTCTGTTATATTTTGCTTATGCTATCAATCGGAATGGGCAGTGCGCACCTAGATATTTCTCAACCGATAAATCTATCCCTTTTATGTTTACTGTAAAAATACCTTCTCCACTAAAGAGTGGGGTAGATTATGGTTTTTTGAAGACAAAAATAATTTCTTCCTTAGAATAATATATTATGCTAAATAACATAGGCTGATATAGTTATTTTGCTGTTTTTTGTTATACAAAAAATTACTTCAAAAATTAGATTAAAAGTGGTATACTTTTTGGATAAATATGGCTAATAAATTTGAAGAAAAACTCAATACAATTCTTAAAAAAGAAACTAGTTTCCTTGATCAAGAAGGAGATATTATGACTAACGCCGTCATCGATGGTGCTTACAAAGCAGATGTTAGATTAATAGAACTTTTAATTAGTGATAAGGAAATAAAAGATAAATTTTTTAGTAAAGTAAAAGATGTCTATGTTTTTAACATAAATGATTTTGTCTCTTATATTCAAGACAAGAATTTTCTTGATGATTCTTACACAAAATTCAAAAATAAAATTGGACTTAATATTGGAGGAAAGTTTTTGAATGAGCGAAAAGAAGTTTCTCTTGTTTGGCCTTTTAAGGATTGTGTGCTTGAAGGTGGAATGACAAAAGAAGATGAAAAAAGAAAAGAAATATTTTTTAACGAAATTTTAGCTCAAGATGATATAGATAAACTTTTTGCCCCTAAAATTTTAACTAATTGGAAAAAGTTTACAAAAAATGGTGAAGAAAAAGTTAAAGAATTTAAAAGAGATAAAGAGGGAATAATAAGGGAAAATCTTGTTATAAAAGGTAATAATTTATTGGCACTTCATAGCTTGAAAGAACAATTTGCTGGAAAAGTTAAATTAATTTATATTGATCCGCCTTATAATACAGAGGGTGATGGTTTTAACTATAATGATGATTTTAATCATTCCACTTGGTTAACTTTTATGAAAAATAGACTAGAAGTAGCAAAAAAACTATTATCTGATAAAGGGTCAATATTTATTCAAATAGATCATCATGAATTTGGTTATATAAATGTTTTGATGGATGAAATTTTTGGTAATGACAATAAGGTTCAAGTAATTTCTATAAAAACTGCTTCTCCTGCGGGATTTAAAACAGTCAATCCTGGACCCATAGATGTAACGGAATATATTTTATTTTATACTAAATCAAAAAAAGATTTTTTGTTTAAAAAGCAATATATTCCCGTTAATTACAACGCAAATTATAATTTATTTGTAGAAAAAAATGAAGATATAAAAAAATGGAGATTTGTTTCCTTAAATGAAAAAATATTACAATTGAATGGATTTAAAAATCAAACTGAAGCAAAGAAAAAATATGGAGATATTTGGTCTGCTATGCAAAGAGCCATGGTGGCTGAATTTGCTTTTAAAAATGCTGATAATGTTGTAAGTGTTCGTGATCCACATAATCCAGCACAAAAAACTAAAGAATTAATGGAAAAATCGAAACATAATAATGATAAAGTTATAGAATATAAAAAAGAAGATGGTACAGTATCTTATTTCTATAAAGGCGGTTCTTTGGCTTTTTATTCAAAAAAAATTATAGAGCTCGATGGAGAAAAAGTAGTTACAGAATTATTAACAGATTTTTGGTCTCATATTTCTTGGGCAGGAATTGCAAATGAGGGAGGTGTAAAATTAAAAAATGGTAAAAAACCAGAAAAATTAATTAAACAGATTATTGATTTAGCAACAGAAAAAAATGATATAGTTTTGGATTATCATTTAGGTAGTGGAACAACATGTGCCGTTGCACACAAAATGAATCGTCAATACATTGGTATAGAGCAACTTGACTATGGGGATAATGATTCTTTGATTCGATTACAAAATGTTATAAATAATGATCAAACAGGAGTTTCAAGGGCTATAGGCTGGAAAGGTGGAGGGGATTTTATTTATTGTGAATTAATGAAATATAATGAACAATTTATTGCTAACATAGAAAAAGCAAAAGATTTTAAAACTATATTGAAAGTTTGGAAAGAAATGAAAGATAAATCGTTCTTTAATTATAATGTGGACTTGAAAGTTTTTGAAGCAAATCTAAAAGAATTTGAAAAACTACCTATCAAAAAACAAAAAGATATTTTAATTTTACTTTTAAATAAAAATCAACTTTATGTAAATTTAAGTGAGATTGAAGATGGTGAATTTAGAATTACGAAAGAAGACAGAGGATTAAATAAGAAGTTTTATGAAAATTACTAGAATAAAAATTCACAATTTTCGATCAATTAAAGACCAAGAAATTTTTATAGGAGACCATAATATTTTTGTAGGTGAAAACAATTCTGGTAAATCCAATTTAATTGATGCTATCCGTTATTTTTATGATGAAATAAAAGGACTCGATGTAGAAGATTTTTTTAATCATGAAGACGGAGATTTGTTTGTTGAAATAGAATTTAAATTAACAGATGCAAGTAAGAAGTTCTTTGAAGAAAAAAATCCAAAATATATTTTAAAGAATGATAATATTATAGTACAAAAATTTGCCAAAAATATATCCGGAAAAATTGAAGAATTTGGCAGACATGGGTTTTTGTTAAAAGAAAATACCTTTGATAAAGATAATAAATTCTTCGGTTTTAGTGGTGTATCAAAAAGTTTATTAGCTGATATCATATATATACCACCAATAAAAAAGATTGAAGATGAATTAAAAACAACCAATCAGTCTACTACTATGATGAAAATCATAAAGAAAATTATTGGTTCAAAAATCGACGGAGACCCAGACTTTGTGCAATTAAATGAAAGTTTAGAAAAAATTAACAAAAAAAGTTTCTTTGCTGATGTAGAAAAAGACCTTTCAAAAAGAATGTCGGGGTATAATTGTTCAGTCGAATTTTTATTTGAGACCATGGATTCTTCAGATGTTGTGTCAAAAACACAATTAAAATTAAAAGAGGGTGATGGAACAAACGCTATGAATGTTTCTAATAAAGGATTAGGTACACAAAGAGCATTACTTGTAAACTTATTGCAGTATTGGGCACAAAAAGAAATAGAAGAAAAATCAAAAGGGGCTGACAACATATCACCAACAATAATTTTAATAGAAGAACCTGAAATATTTCAACACCCACAAAAACAAAAAATGTTGTTTTCAGAACTTAAAGAATTATCCAATGAATTAAGTACACAGGTTTTCATGAATACTCATTCTAGCCATTTTCTCATACAGAAAGATTCTGACTTATTGTCTATATTTAGAACATATAAAGAAAAAAAAGAAACTATTTTTAATCAACTTAAAGAAGATGGTGCAACTTTTTCTTTGTTGAAATTAGACAATGACTTTGACTTTTTCAAATGGCTTAATGGTGAAAGAAATCAGTTATTTTTTGCAGTAAATATTGTTTTATGTGAAGGTAATACAGAAAAATTATTGGCAGAATATCTAATTAGAGAAAAATACAAAAATGATTATGCAAGTCGGTCATTTTTTACAATTATCGATTGTGGTGGTAAGTATAAATTACCACACTGGATTAATTTATGTGAGGAGTTGGGAATAAATTTTATTCTTATATATGACCTTGATGGAAATAAATCTGAAAAACATATAAAAATAAATAATGAAATAAAAACTCTAACAGATGTAAGTAAAAAATTAATTAAATGTTATATATCAGAAAATGATATAGAAGTTTCTTTATTTGGAGCAAAGGTTTCAAAAGATGAAAAACATTTAATCATAGAAAAGATTGACAAAGGTTTAGCCAATGTAAAAGTATTAGAAGAAATTAGAGCAATTTTTTAATTATGCAATTTCTTTATGAACAATTAGATAGTGTTTCAAAAATGGGATTTCTTAAAAAGGAAATACCGAATTTTATAGTAGACAATCTAAATCCGGATTTTGAATTACGAGAATATCAGAAAGAGGCCTTTGGAAGGTTTTTTCATTGTTTTAATAATGAGTTTGAGGGAAAAGAAAAACCACTTCATTTTCTTTTTAATATGGCTACTGGTTCTGGTAAAACTTTAATAATGGCTGGATTAATTTTATATCTCTATGAACGAGGACATAGGAATTTTTTGTTCTTTGTTAATTCAGACAATATTATAAAAAAGACAGAAGATAATTTTTTAAATACTTATTCTATAAAATATCTGTTTAATAAAAGTATTGTTTTAAACAACAAAATAATATCTGTTAGAAAAGTAGATAATTTTGAAGATTCTGGAAAGAATGATATCAATATTTGTTTTACCACTGTTCAGAAACTCCATAGTGATTTAAATAACCAAAAAGAAAATTCATTAACATTTGAAGATTTTAAAGATAAAAAAATTGTTTTACTTTCTGATGAAGCACACCACACACAAGTAAAAACAAGAAATAATAGTCAAACTGATTTATTTAATAATAAAATTACCAAAGAGATAGATAATAAAAATCCTAATTGGGAAAATACCGTTGAAAAAATATTTCAAAAAAATAGTGAGAATCTCCTCTTGGAGTTTACAGCCACGATGGATTTTCTTGATAAATCAATAGTAGAAAAATATATAAATAAAGTTATATACAAATATGATTTAAAAGAATTTAGAAATGATGGATTTTCAAAAGATCCACAGCTTTTTTCAACAGATACAGATAAAAAAACACGCATTATTCAAGCTCTTATTTTAAATCAATACCGCCAAGAAGTTGCTGGTAAATATAAAATAACCTTAAAGCCAGTAATTTTATTTAAAGCCCAGAAAACTATTGCTCAATCAGAAGAAAATAAAAAACTTTTTCATGAAATTATTGAAAATCTATCCATAGAAGAAATAAAGCAAATTAGGAACAAAACAAATATAGAAGTATTACAAAAGGCATTTTCTTTTTACAAAGAGAATGGTATTACTGATCTGATCTTAATTAAAAAACTTAAAGAAAATTTTGCAGAAAATAAATGTAGGAGTGTAAATGATGAGACCGAAATAAAACAATTACAAATAGAACTTAACACCCTTGAGGACAAAAACAATAAGATTAGGGCTATTTTCGCAGTTCAGAAGTTAAATGAAGGGTGGGATGTTTTAAATCTTTTTGACATTGTTCGTCTTTATGAAACACGCGATGGAAAAGATAATAAACCCGGCAAGACAACAATTTCAGAAGCACAACTTATTGGTCGTGGAGCAAGATACTTCCCATTTAAACTAAACGAAGGTGATAAATATAAAAGAAAATTTGATAAAGATTTATCAAACGAACTTCGTATTCTCGAAGAGTTACATTATCATAGTCATAATGAATCACGATATATTGCTGAAATTAGAACGGCTCTTATAAAAGAAGGCATGATTGATGAAGATGAGATAGAACTTGATTTAAAACTTAAAGATAATTTTAAGAATAAACAGTTTTACAAAACTGGTCTTGTGTATGGAAATGAGAAAAAGAAAAGAAGTTTTGATGGGGTAAAATCAATTTCTGATCTTGGGGTTAGTAAAAAGAATATAACTTTTTCAATATCTTCGGGGCTGGGAGAAGAATCTGGTGTATTTACTGAAAAACAAGTATTAAAAACTCAAACAGTAAAAAGCGTTAAGGATATAAAAATTAAAGAAATTGAATTTCATATTATTCAAAATGCTTTAGCAAAAAACAACTTCTTTGATTTTTCGAATTTAAGAACCTATTTTCCAAAACTAAAATCAACTCATGATTTTATAAAAGATAAAGATTTTAGTAATCTTGGTATTACTTTTGAGGGCATGAAAGATGATTTAAATCACATTTCAAATAAAACAAAGTTAGAAGCAGTATTACAACTCTTAAAAGAAATAGAAAATCAAATTAAGTCTAATGCGACAGAATATATTGGAACAACTCTATTTTCTCCTTCAAAGTTTAGTTTTGTATTTAAAGACAAGAAAATAAAGGTTAAAAAAGGAAGTGAAAGAGCAAATGGAGGCGAGGAAAATCTTGCTGATAAAGATTGGTATGTATTCAATGCTAACTATGGAACTTCTGAAGAAAAAGATTTAGTAAACTTAATTTATCGTCAAATTGAGAAACTTTATAAAGATTTCAAGGAAGTTTATTTAGTTCGAAATGAGAGACAGATGAAAATTTATAATTTTAAAGATGGTGCAACCTTTGAGCCGGATTACTTACTATTTTTGATAAACAAGAAAGGTAAAAACATTACCTACCAACTTTTTATTGAACCAAAAGGTGCTCATTTGGCAGAATATGATAAATGGAAAAATGATTTTCTTGAAGAGATTAAAGGTAGATCAAAAGTATTAGAATTTAATAAAAATAATAAATATGAAATATTAGGATTGCCTTTCTATAATCATGAAGATGAAAATAGATTTAAAGATAAGTTAATAGACTCCTTAAATTAATTTATGAAAAAACAACGAGAGATAATAACTGAAGATTTTGTTCAAAATTCCCTTGTGAAATATCTCGAAAAAGAAGGATGGGGTAAGTCTTTGCAAAGTGCTGAATTATGGGAACAAGGAGTAGATATAAAAGTTCGTAATAATAAATTTGCAAGGTATTGGCTTATTGAGGCCAAAGGTGACCCTTCAATAAAAGTAAAAAATCCTGCAGGAAGCCAAAGTAGTAGTTTTAATTCTGCTGTTGGGCAGATTATTACAAGAATGCACCGAAATGGTATACGAGGTTATAAATATGGTTATAAGTATGGTATTGCTTTTCCTGTTTCTTTTAAAAAAATGGTATTAAGAAAAATGCCTTTTGATGTTATGGACAAACTTAATCTTTATATATTTTTTGTAGATAATTCTGGTGAAGTGGAAGAGATAAATTGGAAAAAATTAAAAGAAATAAAAAAATAAATATATATGATAATTTCAAAAAATATTGTGGGCTTGATACTAGGATAGTGGTTAAAATCTTAGAAGAAATTAAAAAAAATATTTGATAATATGAAAAATATAACAAACAATCAAAAAGTAATAGTAATAATAGTTTTAATAATACTAGGTATTTTTTGTTTATATAAATGGTCTAATGTTTCAAAAAATAAAGCGGATGAAAATGTTAAAGTGACTGATGTTGATGCACCTGTATCTGAAGATATATCAGATGCGTCATCTGATATGCAATTTGAATTAAATGATGATGCTATTCTTGGTATCACTCCAGTATCTCCAGATAAAGGATTTGTGACTGGTCTTAAGGAATACCCATTATTGACTTGGAGGATAAATAAAATAGTTGAGAAAACAAAACAAACAAACATTAATGTAAAGTATCCATATTTTTTGGGTGGAGAAAAGGTAACTAAATTAAATGGATATGTTGAAAGTTATATTCAGAAAACTATAAAAATGGACCGCAAGGAACTCAAAGATATTATTAATGCTGGTCCTAATAGTGATAGATTCAGTTCCTTAGATCTTTCTGTGGGATATCGTGTTATTGGTGTAATAAATGGAATTGTTAGTTTAGAAATGGTTAATATTGATTTTACAGGAGGTGGAAATGGTAATCACTCTATGCCAGTTATAATTAATTGGGATTTGAAAAAAGATAGATTGTTAAAAACTAATGAACTTTTTTGCTCAAAAGATTATCTTTCAATGATTAAACCACTGGCTCGGGATAGATTGCTTGTAGATATAAAAAATAATCCTAATGTTGAAGTTGATTTTCTAAAAGCAAAATCAACGATTGAAGAGGGAACAATGGATTCATCAAACTATGAAGATATCATGCCATATAAAAATGGAGTAATTGTTGTCTTTCCTCCATATTCAATTTTGTCAGGAATTTTTGGTATTCTTAGAGTATATATACCAGATACGAATAATCTTTTATGTTTACCTTAAAAATATATGGATGAAGAAACATTTGAGCTAGCTAAAGAAAATGATTTAAGTTTAGATGAAGCAGAAGAACTTCAAGAATTTATAGATGATACTGGGTTGGAAGGGGATGAAGCCTTAGAAGTTTGGCAGGATTTATAATCTATGTATTATCTTTATATACTTAAATGCGCAGATAAGACTTTATATACAGGCATCACTACAGATTTGAAACGAAGAGTTGTTGAGCATAATGATAGTAAATTAGGTGCTAAATATACTTCTTCTCGTAGACCAGTGAAAATAGTTTATTCAAGAAAATTTAAAAATAGGTCCAGTGCATCCAAAGAAGAAGCCAGAATCAAAAAATTAAAGAGAGGTAAGAAATTAGATTTAATTAAGAAAAATGTCAAAAGGTGATATAAAATCAAAAATTCTCATTAAGTCTAATAATAAGTTTTTTTATTTGGGTGATATAATTTTGAAAAGTAAAAAAGGAGAAATATTTTATAAACCATCAATTACTCCATCTGTTGCTTTAAATGGTGCTGAACCTGTTCCCTTGGAACATTTTTCTTGGCACGCAAGTGGCGGGGTTAATTTTAAACTAAAGAACAATAAACATATAAGTGTTGAACATGGCATCGGAGAAACGAAAAATCCTGGAACAAGACAAATCTTACAAGATATTGGCTATCAAGAATTATTTCGAGAATTCGTTTCTAATTTTTCTGTTCTACAGACAACTGAGGAAGGAGAAGGTAATGTTATTTTAGATGGTAAAGGTCATGACGGTCCTTTTGTGTTTTTATTATCTCTTGTTTCTGGAACTCATATAATAGCTTCATTCCGTGGAAAAGAAACATCGGTACATTCTGTCAATTTAAAAGACAATCCATTATTTTTAGATATAAAAACTGGATGTTTGGGGGCAGAGTCAGGTAATGCAGATAAATTAATTCAGTATCATTTAGAAAAATATACCCATAAGATGGAAGAAGGTAAGCGTCTTTTTTCTCCAGCGCCAGATAGTCAAATAAAGAAAATAGTATATGAATAAATTTAAAAATATTTTTTAAATTAGATTTAATATGGAAAAGCGTCTTAAGGATAAACAATACTATATTGACCTTTATGATCGTCACACAGTTGATCGTTGCCGTGATCTTGAGCGTATATACTCGGAACCGATGAAAAATCCTCCATTGATTAAAGGCAAACAGCCTTCAAAGAAAATGATGGATACTGTGTCAAAAATGGGTCTTCAGTGGGTTATGATGTTTGAAACAGGCGAAAGATATTTAAACAAAGAAAATACAATTCGTGAGTGGATGGATAACGATAAGAGGGAAGATGAATTATACGAAACAGCAGAGGCACCGGAAAATATACGTTGCCTAACTTGCCGAAATATTTTAAAACCAACTTTTAAACAGTTGTGGTCCGAAAATGGCAAGACGACCCGAGTTCTTTTTATGTATGATTGTCCGAATAAATGCTTACCAAGAAGGGCATTCTTCTCAGATAGTGAAGAGTGGAGAATAAAACCAGATCCTTGTCCAAATTGTGGTACTTCACTTAAACACAAAGATGCTACAACTGAAGAAAAATTTATTACTATATATATCTGTCCAAATTCCAAATGTGGATATTCTAAAAATAGCGAAATAGTACGAACCGTAAAACAAGATGAAAAAATAGACGAAAAGTTTTCCACAGATAGAGATAGGTTTTGTTTGAGTGATGAAGCCGGTAAAAAATGGCAGGAAGAAAAATGGAAAATTGAACAGATGGGAAAGTTTATGGAAGAATGGAAAGAAGAAGAAAAGGCTCGCGCAGAAAAGTTAAAAGCAAATCCGAAGGGATTCCATTTAGAAGGTGCTGGCTATAGTTGTGCTATTTGTGACGATAATACGCCTGAAGGCGACAATTGGTACGACAAATGGGGTATTAAATGTCTCGTATGCCAGAAAGCCATTGACGATGGAGAAATACCCGCGTCTGTAGCAAAGAACAAAGATAGCTGGTATTCAAAATACGACATTGAAAGCAGGTTCAACATTAAAGGTCCGACTTTTTATAGATGGGTAAGAAAGGGGATCATTAAACCAAGAATTATCTCTAACTATGGAAAGGGTGAACATTGTCAGATTTTTTTAGTTGAAGACAATAAAGATACTTTACCACCAAAGAAACTTACGGAATCTAAGAGGGGCAGGGAAATAAGGGATGGTAAGGAATACAACACACATTTTCCTTGGTATAGGTTTCCTGGAGCTAGAGAGAAAGTAAAAGGCTATAAAATTATGGATCACCTTAGGTGGGTTGAAACTCCTAAAAATGAGGCACCTAAAAAATAAATTAATAGTCTACTGTTTTTCGTCTAGATGTTTCAATATATTCTTTCTTTTGAACCCCATGCGTTCAAAAAGTTGTACTTCTTCTTCCCTAGAAAGTGGTTTTCTATTATCATGAATTGGCTTTTCTTTTGGATCAGATTCTTCCTCCATTTGAATAAAAGGGGTACCGCATAATGTTGGATGATCAAGTATTTTTGAAATGAATGTTCCCTGATTTTTAAAAATTAATTCTATAGTACTTTCAAGTAATCCTAGGAGTAAAGGTAAGAGAAAGAATAAATACCAAAATCTTTTATAAAAATATAAGAAAACAAAGAAAAGAATGAGTGTACCTAAGCTGACCAGTAGTTCTTTTACAGATAGAGAAAATACACTGTATTGTTTTTTATTTAAAAAAATATATTTAATAAAATCCCACATTAAAATAAATGGCGAAAGGAAAGATGTTATTAAAACGGTCAAAAAACCCATAAGGTTTAAAAAAAATAAACTTAAAAAATCAACAATATTATCTCTCATATGCTTTTTATTATTTTTTGTTTTCTCTGGCTAGCATTTTTGCTAATAGTGGATGTGTTGAACAGTTATCGTCTTGGCAACATACACCTATACATTTATAACAACAAGGATCATCACAAGTACATTTAATTACACTTTTTTCTTTTTCCTCTTTCATTTTAGTATCTTTTTTCATAAATTTTAGTTACTTAATATCCCAAGTAATGGATTAGATAAACAAAAACATACAGCAATAAGAGATTGTTATTCTTCGCTTTTAATAGACCCATCTTCGTTAAAGGTAATGTATCGAGATTTCATATTCATTGTTTTTACGATTTCATCTATACTTTTATTCTCTGGTCTATCAATTAAGTTTTCTATCCACCCCTCTTTATTAAAGTTGTATTCTATTAAAGACGCTTTGTCTAAATAATATTTGGAGATTGAGCCCTTTTTATATATCTTACTTCCATCTTCTAAGAGAAAATCCAGTTCATACCATATTATATAATCGCGCTCAATATAGTGAATATCGTCTATTTTAATGAATGAATGGGGTTTTAATTCTGGTAAATCAAAGACAGCCTTACCTGTTTCTATAACAAAATCATCTCCGGAAGCATAACCTCCTGTGAGTTTTTTTATACCAGGATATTTAATATCTGTAGGGTTTATTAAAAAAACATCATATAAATCTCCATTTTCTACTAGAGCAAGGAATGGTTGAGTTTCTTCTGTTTGTTTTATTGAAGAGTTATCTTTCATATTTTTATTATATCATCATTATTACCATAATTTTAAATGCTTTTAAAATGAATCCCTTGACCATCCTTCTCTACTGTCTGTCCCAAAAACCACCCAGCTACAAATCCTCCCAAAATACATGCCCGAGTTGACCATAATGATAAAGGATAAAAATTTATCCCCAAAAACATCCCTACCGAAAACACAGCAAGAGAAAAACCAACCAATGGAAGTAAAATCAATCTCGCAAATTCCCAAAGAAAATTCTTTATCTTTTTCATATAGTAATAATAGCCCACTAACTATATTAATAATTCGACTGAAAGAGCTAAATCTGGTGAAGTATTTTGGTCCTAGGACAAATGAGTCAAAGCAAACCAAACAACCATGATTGCCCCAACAAAAAGAGAAAACGATACAAATAGGGCTGGAAGAAAAGCAAAATATTCCCAGCAAAAATCCTTTGTCGTGTCCTCAAAACTCCAACCGGTCCATTTCTCCATCAATAGGATTGGCCAAAGAAACAGATATAAAATCTTCCACATATAGTAACAATAGTCCACAAACTATTAATGATAATTCCATACAGTGAGAAACAAAAAGCCCACCATATGGGTAGTGACCGAAGCCACTCATATCTGTTTCCAGATACGGCAGATCGTGCAACCCCATAATGATGGGTTCTTTGTGCACGATCTGATTAACTTTCACCATGCCCTTATTGCTAAAGGTTTAGGCTACTCTCTTATTAAGTTATATCTTCATAATAGCACCATATATCACAAAGTTAAAGTCTATATTTACTATTAAATTGTCGACAAAATGATATATAATATGAGAATATGTCTATAGATATTAGAGAATCGCTCAAGACTGAGTATGAAATGATAAAATCATCAATTGATTCCAAGACTTTTTTCACTAATTTGGTGGACTATATTAATCTTGTTCTTGAAAACTCTGAAACAAGAAATATATTTGACACTCAAGTTAAAAAGCATCCTGTAGATGTATTTAGAGATGAAAATAAAATTATGTCTTCGTCATTGGAAGGTTGTTTTTTTGAGTTCCTTATTCTTATAAAAGGATACGAGGAATCAAAAATAAATTCAAAATATTTTGATATAGAAAAGAAATTTAGCTTAAATTCTGAATTTTGTCCCAATGATGTCGTGCATATTCAAAGAGTTGCGCAAGCATTTCATGAGCTATTTGATACTCCCATTGGAAGGCGTACAAAAGATGTTAAATATGGATTTATGGCATTGTCTCTTAATAGAAAAAAATTTAAAGATATCTTAGAAAGAGTACATAAGTTCTATTTGGTGAATTTGTCCAAAGTAACAAAAAGAGAAGAAACAAGAGATAGTTTATTTGTTTTTTATCTATCAAAACAGGGTGTTCTGAGCAGAAAAGAAAAGGTACCTGAAGAAAAATTATATAAAATGGAGCCAGGTAAATTATGTCACAGTATTCTAACGGAACTTATAAATGCACAAAAGAAAGGTGATCATTTTTATGATACCAAAGATTTGGCTGATTTTCTTGGTAAAAAGGAAAATAAAATTAGAAGTGCAATAGCTGGGATAAAAATAAGGATAGAAAAAAATTTTAAAGGTATTCGTAGAGATGACTTTATAGAAGGTCTTAAAAATAGTGGTTATCGTCTCCATAAACAAATTAGAATCATATAAACTTGATTCGTTCTTTCTTCTTGTTGATTCGTTTGTTAAACCCTTATTTAAAGGGCTTTTTTGTTTCACTAAACAAACCAAAAGGGGACATATTTCTCTTGAGAATTTATATAAGATAATTGGGTACTATCTTTAGTTCTTAAAAAATTTATATCGAAAGGTTATCAGCGGGTCCTTGTTAAAAAACCGGCTGAAAATCTTTTTCGTGGCCAAATACAATTCCTTGCTCTGACTTACGATTTGTCAACAAGGGACCCAATTTGATCAGGAAAAAGAAACATAGTGAATTATTTTATCAGACAAAAATTGAGATTGATTGCGGAAGTAATTATTTCCTGGGGCTTTCTCACTGATTGAAAATGAATTCGCAAGATATAAATAAATACCCTTATCAATTAACATCCCTTTTAGAAAAAACCATTTGGGGATAAAAAAATCGAGTTTATGGAAAATGTCGCCAAAACTATTAAACAACAGGAAGAAGAGTTAAAAAAAGAAGAAGTAAGGAGAGTTAGAAATTTTATTAAAAGTCGAAAGGAGCCTAGAAAAACTATTCAGGTTCGCATTTCAAGAAAATGGCACGATAAGTTGAAGGAAGAAAGATTTATTGCTAAAAAACCACTTTCGAGAATCATGGATAGAATTTTAGGAAATTATTTCAAATAAATATAAAAAAAATATGAAAAACATACAAGCAAGGTTTCAAAATATCAAAGAAAAAAATCCAGACTGGGGAGATTATTATTGTTTCGTTAAAACTGTCTCTGGACAAGGATTTAGTAAAGATGTAATCAGTCGAAAAATGACTAAATTATTAGTGGAAAATCATGACTATCAAAGGTCCGACAAAAAAGAACTTCTGAGACAGTTGGTACTTGAGTCAAATACCCCTAGGAACACAGAAAAAGGGCATAAAAACCTTCTAGGTAAGAAGTTTCTAACCTATTCTAGGAAAAGTCCACTAACGATAAATAAAGAGGCTTAAATCACAAAAAATAAAATATATGAAAAATAAAAAAACACAAGAAATTACTCTTAAAAATAAAAAAATTGCAAGGACTTATTCTGTGGAGGAAGCTAAGAATCTTGCTATTGAATTAAGCAAAATAGAAGGTATTGATTCTCGTCTAAAGAATATGGCTAATAAAGCAATGCCAAAACATGCTAAAGGAGGAAAAGGATACGATGATAAAAGTTTTTTTAAAGATATTTTCAGAATAGAAATAGGCCTAGAAGCTGAGACCCATTTGGGCCTTGTTGATTCTGTAGATTTTAAATACAAAACCTTAATAAAAGAATTTAGTCATGAAATAATTAAGGATTATTCCTGCGTAAATAGTATAGAAAAAGCACTTGCCGAAGTAATAGCAAATGCTTATGTGAGGATAATAGATAATTCGCAAAGACTCAATAATATGTTGAATGATACTGAACTATCACAAAATAGGAATATTTATATTGCCAACTTGAGTAAACAGATAGATAGAGCCAATAGGCAATATATATCAGCGATTATGACCTTGAAACAAATGAAATCTCCTTCGGTCGAATTAAATATAAGAACGAATACTGCTTTTATCTCGGAAAATCAGCAGATAAATGTAGAAAAAAATAATAATGAAAACATTAAACCCTAATGATTTAGGAAGAAAATTATTAGTAGAGGAGTGTCAAAAAATCTCTGTAAACGGCTATCTTAGAAAAGCTAAAGACAAGCTAAAAAAATCTTTAATTGCCTGCGAACTGGAAATACAAGGTATGGCAATTGAATTAACTTTTTCAAAAACAAAATTCAATGGCACGAGATATTGGTTTAAATGTCCTTGTTGTAAAAAGAGAGTTGGAGTTATTTTTATTCATCCTATTAACCAAAAAATTGGGTGCAGAACCTGTTTGAATTTGGAATATAAAAAAAGGAGATATAAAGGTATGGTCGAAACGCAATAATTCTTAAAGATGTTATAATGGATACGCTACACATCAAGTTAATAGATCAACAAAACCTTGAACCCAAAGAGGGGCAATGTGATGACTTGATGTGTAGCAACAAAAGGTCTATTACACATTGTCCCTCTTTGGATTATAAATACATTGCTTCTTCTGGTCCTGAGGTCGATAGGGCTTTTGATATTCTTTTTGAAGAAGTAATGAAATTAGATGAAAGCTAATTATGGAAAAAACAAGATTGATTGCAACTTATGGAAGAGTTTCAACCTCTAATCAAGAAAACGAGGGAACTATTGAAACACAACTTTCTGCTGTTAATAGTTTTGCTGAGAAAAATGGGTACACGATAGTCAAACAATATATAGACAACGGTTGGAGTGGTGATTCTCTGGCACGTCCGGCCTTGGACCAACTTCGCATGGATGCAAAGAAAAAAAATTGGGATGCGGTTTTGATTTATGATCCGGATAGATTAGCAAGACGAGGGGCGTGGCAGGAGGTAGTAATAGAAGAATTAAAGGAATTAGAAATTGATGTTCTTTTTGTTACAATTCCACAACCAAAAACAGATGAAGATATCATTATGTATAAAATGAGAGGAGTTTTTACAGAGTATGAGAGAATGAAAATAAAAGAAAGATTTAGACTTGGGAAAGTTCGCAAAGCAAAAGAAGGCCACATTATTGTTAGCGAGGGGCCTTATGGCTATACATTCATATTAAAGAAGGGTAAAAAAGGAGATGCAGATTTTCGACAGGGATATTATGAGATAAACGAAAGAGAGGCTCAAGTTGTAAGAATGATATTTTCTTGGGTAGATAAAGAGGGATTGAAATTGAGAGGCATAATTAAAAGACTCAAAGAATTAGGAATACCTCCTCGCAAGAATAAAAGAGAAGTTTGGAGTACAAGTACACTTAGTACTTTATTAAGAAATAGAACTTATATTGGAGAGGGTCACTATGGCGCATCTTATGCAACTGTGCCAATAAATCCAACTAAAAAAGATGGTTATAAGAAAGTAAAAAAGACTAGTAGGCGAATGAAGCCGGAAAGTGAGTGGATTATTATTCCTACACCTAAAATTTTAGAGGAAGATTTGTTTTTTAGAGTTGGTGAACGATTGAAATCAAATTTCCTATTATCTTCTCGAAACACTAAGAATGAATACCTTTTAGCTGGAAAGATTTGGTGTGCTTGTGGCAAAAGACGAGCAGGAGAAGGTCCAAAATGTGGTAAGTATCTCTATTATCGCTGTACTGATAGAATTAAAAGTTTTCCGTTACCACCTAACTGTAAAGAGAAAGGTTTAAGTGCTAGGATATTGGATCCATTAATATGGAAGAAAATCACTGAACTTATGACTTCTCCAGAATTATTAATCAAACAAGCTGAACGCTGGATAAATAATAAAAAACAGGGAACTAATACTTCAACTATAAACATCGAAGAAACAAAAAAAGAAATTTCTAAATTAAAAGATCAAAGGGATCGTTATGCCAAGGCGTATGGAGCCGGGGTTATTACGATAGGTCAACTTCAAGAGTATCTTATTCCAGTAAGAGAAAAAATATCTTCTTTTGAGAGTCAGATAACTAGGTCTGGTTTAGAAAACCAACAAGTGGGTGAGAAGGTTTTGCCAAAATTAAGTGAATTAGAAGTCTTTTGTCAGAAGACAGCACAAGCATTAAATAACTTGAATTTTAATGCTAAAAAAGCCATAATCAGAAGTATTATAGATAGAGTGGTCGGTACAAGAGATAATTTACAAGTTTATGGATATATTCCAATAGAATCTAATATCAATGTCTTCGCTATCAATCGGAATTGTAGGGTTGCCAAATGTGGGGAAATCGACTCTTTTTAACGCACTTACAAAAAAAAGTGTGCCAGCTGAAAATTATCCTTTTTGTACTATTGATCCATCAGTAGGTATTGTTCCTGTACCAGATGAAAGAGTGGGTAAGCTTTCAGAATTTTCAAAATCAGCTAAAACGATTCCAGCGGTTATAGAATTCGTAGACATAGCTGGGCTTGTGGCTGGTGCTTCAAAAGGTGAAGGTTTAGGAAATAAATTTTTAACAAATATTCGTGAAGTAGATGCTATTGCTCATGTTGTAAGAACTTTTCAAGATAATTCTGTAATACATGTTGCCAATAAGGTTGACCCTTTGCAAGATGTCAGTGTTATAAATTTGGAATTAATTTTAGCCGACTTGGAAACTGTTTCAAAGAGAATTTCTAATTTAGGTAAAGATTTAAAAAAGGGAGATAAAGAAGCAATTCTCGAAGAGAGTATTTTGAAAAGAATAGAAAAAGTTTTTGAAGAAGGGAAAATGGCAACAGAGGCTCATTTGAATGAAGATGAAAAATTTAAAATAAAATCTTTAAATTTACTTACATTAAAGCCGATGCTTTATGTTTTAAATACTTCAGAAGCAAGTGAAAATATTGATATTGACTCTGCTATTGGTGGAGCAAGCTTGCCAGGCATGTATGTAAAAATAGATCCTGTTTTTGAATCTGGTTTGAATGATTTGATTAAGCAAAGTTATAATCTTTTAGGTCTTGAAACATTTTTGACAACAGGAGAAGATGAAACGAGAGCTTGGACTATCAAAATAGGTTCTACTGCGCCCGTCGCAGGCATGGCTATACATACAGATTTTAAAGATAAATTTATTCGTGCGGAAGTCATTAATTGGAAGAATTTGCTAGATTCTGGTTCTCGTGCCAACGCTAAATCTAAAGGTTTAATTCGTACTGAAGGAAAAGAATATGTTGTGAAAGACGGTGATGTGATTGAGTTTTTAATATGATAAAAGAACACAAAGGGGAACTGTTTGCATTTTCTAACGCTTTTTTTCAAGGATTGTTTCCAATAATCACAATTTTATCGTATTTGGCGATGCCGAGCATTATTTCTCTGGCTGTCAGTACCTTTCTTTCTTCTCTTTTTTTTCTAGTAATAATAATTTACCAAAAAAAATTACATGAACTTAGAAATCCTCTTTTGTGGAAATATATATTTTATATAGTCTTTTTTCTAGGTATATTATTTTATGTTTTTTCTTATTTAGGATTATCAAGAACTACCTCTGGCAATGCTAGTATAATTGCTTTATTTGAAATATGTACGTCGTATGTATTTTTTAATATTTTCAAAAAAGAATTATTTTCTCTTGAATCAAAAAT
>CAIMAO010000030.1 GCA_903838985.1 uncultured bacterium
CTTGCACGTTTTGAAATTGTACAAATGGTCTAGGTATTTGTATTATAATTTTTAAAACATAGGCTAAAATCCAAGCAAAAATACCAGAAAAAAATACCAGAAAAACTTCTTTCCATTTTTTAATAAAAATTTTGAAAGGATTTTCTGAAAAAAACTTTTCATGATGAAAAATCAAAAACAAAAATGCTAAAAATATAACTATATAAGGGAAAGTACTAGCAAAAAAAATAATCACTTTATCTAAAAATTCTGATTTGTGAGCTAAATTATAAAAAAAGAAAAAAATTGTATTATTCATCCCGTTAGAAATTAATTAATAAAAAATTTATTGATAATATATAAATCTCGTAAATTTCTAACGGGATTCATTTTGTTTTATTTTTGCAACATTAAGCACATTATTAAAAAGCATTGCTATAGTCACTGGGCCCACACCACCTGGCACAGGAGAAACAAAACTTGCTACATCTTTTATGGAATCAAAATCTATATCCCCCACTATTCCACTACCTGATTCTGAAGTTCCTGCATCTATCAATATTGCTCCTTCTTTTATCATATCACCTGTAATATGTTTACCATTACCCATGCCTGAAATTATTATATCTGCTTGTTTTATTAGTTCATCTTTGTTTTCACTTCTGCTATTTATTGTAATTGGATAAAATCCTTTAAATTTAAGTAATGCTGAAACGGGCTTACCTACAAGTTCTCCTTGCCCTAAAACAACTATCTTTTTATTATTTTTCGATAATGCGCCAATAGAATTCAATAATTCCATGCAAGCCAAAGCTGTTGGAAAACCAAAATTTGTTTCTCCTTTATAAAATAAATCACTCGCTACACTTCCTAAACAATCCACATCCAATTTTGAATCAATAGCATCCAAAATTGCTCTGCGATCAAGTTTTTCTGGAAGTGGAAGTTGGACAATAATTCCACACATATTTGGAATTTTATTTAATTTTTTTATTTCTTCCACCAGTTCCTTTGTCGTTATTGTCTTAGGAAAATTAGCACTATGAAATTCAAAACCAATTTTTTCAGCATTCTGTTTTTTCATTTGCACATATTGCACGGAGGCTTTATCTTCACCAACAAGTACATCACAAAAAACAGGCTTGAAAGACAAAGCCTCAACTTCTTTTTTTATTTTAGAAAAAATCTCATCTCTTATTTTTTTACCATCAATAATTTTTACCATATTTTATTCTAACCCTAGAAATTCATTTTTCATATCATCTCTATGTGCTGATCTGGCATACTTACGTGTACTCATTAATATGCCTAACGCCCCAAGCTCAGTGATCAAGTGTGATCCACCATAACTCATAAGTGGTAATGGAATACCCGTCACAGGCATAAGACCTATATTCATACCAATATTTATGAGTATATGACACATAAAAAATATAGCAATTCCTACACCAAAAAGCATTTCAAAATTAGATATGCCTAAGTATGCTGTATGAAGGATACGCCAAATTACAAGCCCAAAAAGCAGAATAATAAAGAATGAACCTATAAAACCCCATTCCTCAGAAAAAGCTGCAAAGATAAAATCTGTCTGAGGCTCTGGCAAAAACTTTAATCTTGATTGAGTGCCAAAACCTAAACCTTTTCCTAAAATTTGCCCAGAACCAACAGCGATAGCTGATTGAGTAGCGTTATAGCCAGAATCATGTATATCTGCAAGTGGATTTATAAAATTCATAATACGATCTTTTTGATATTGAGCAAAAACAAAAAACCAAAGAGAAGCAAAAATAAGCAAACCTGACACAAAAACAAAAAGTAAATGCGTTTTGGAAATTCCTGAAACTAAAATCATTCCAAACCAGATAAAAAATATAACCATAGCCGAGCCAAAAGCAGGCTGAAGTAAAACTAAAACAAATGGCACAAATGCATAAAACCCGGAGATAAAAATATGTTTTATATTTCTTATTTCTACATGTCTACGAGAAAAATATTTAGATAAAATAAGGATCAAAACAAGCTTGATCGTATCTCCAGGTTGAAAAGAAAAAAAACCAAGTGAAAACCAACTTTTTGCACCTTTTATGCTATGTCCCATGCCAAGCAAAATAATTAACAAAAAACAAAAAAATAAAAATAGAGTCACCAGTACATCTGTACGACGTAAAAATCTAAAATCAATAAAAGAAAAAGCAAAAAAAACAGCAAATGAAACTATTATCCAAATAATTTGTTTAAAGAAAAAATCATTCATCCCCTCTTGAGGCACGAACGATTTCATTGTAAAAAGACCAGCCAATAAAATCGGAGCAATAAAAAAAACCAAAAGCCAATCTATTCTTTTAGAAACTTTCTCTATCATTGTTATTTCAACTTAGCTAAAAAAACATTGTACATCGGAATTATTTCTTTAGCGATTATGTTTCCTGATATTGGTTCTGGCCAAGTAAAATCAATATTCTTTGTATCTCCACCATTTAATACATCTAAATAAGTGCGACTAGCAGAGGCTACATTGCCATTATCATCATATAAAAGTGCAACTACACTTACTTCTGGAATAGTGAAAAGAGAGTTATTTTTCACGACAGCAGACAAGTGAGGACTTGTTGTTTGATTTTCTAATTTTATATCTGAAACTAAAACTTTTAGTTGATTCAATTTATCTTCTGAGATAGTTTGCCAAACAGGTGTCTCCGTAAATTCAAAACTTGTATAAACAGGGACAGAGTTGCCAACACCAATACCAGCTTCAAAAATAGCAAACTTACCCGATGGTGGAATATAGGTTTCCCCTTCTTTCTTGCCTATATAGATATTATCTTTATCGGAAAAACGAAACTTGTATTTTATTTTATAGATAGCTGCATTTTTATTATGATTTTCAAGATATGCAACAGCATTATAACGTCCAGGGATTACTTCAAATGTTCTTGACCACAAAACTGAAACTTTATCTACCTCAAATGTGCAAGCTTTACTACAAGACCCTCCACAGTCTACACCAGTTTCATTTCCATTTTGTTTGTTGTCTTCACAAGTTGGCAATTTATTTAAATAAGGAGAAATCATCATAAAACCAAACATAAAAAATATAGCCAGTAAAATAGCGATGTAAATTATTTGTCTTTTGAGAGACCATGTCATATAAACATTATAACAATAAAAATCGCCCTAGCAAAGAATTTTAATTAAGCAGATAAAAATTCTACCCAAAATGTCGTTCCTTTTCCTGCTCCTTCAGAATCTGCCCAAACTCTACCTTTGTGTGCGTCCATTATTAATTTTACAGAATAAAGACCATAGCCTGTACTATCCACATTCACCTTTACTGAATCTTTCCCTCTTCCACCTTCTGTAAACAAATGTTCTCTGTCTTCTGAAGTTATACCTACGCCAGTATCTTTCACATAAAATAAAATTTTGTTATTCTCTTTTTTAAGTCCCACGATTATTTTACCTTCTTTAGTATATTTTATTGAATTTTCTAATAAATTATTAAAAACTTCTTTAATCCAGAAAGGATCTCCTAATGTATTATAAATATCATCTTTTATTTCTGTTTCTAGTTTCAACCCTCTTGCTTCAACTGAAATACTTTTTTCAGAAATTGTTTTATCAACTAATTCTTTTAGATTAATTGTTTTCATTTCATATTTCACTGTGCCTTTTTGTAAATTGGCTGCGCTCAATACTAAATCAACCGTTTCTATCCCTCCATTATCTGAATCCAAGCCTTGTTGCGCTCTCTTTTTTACTTCATCATTCACATCACCAAACATGCCATTTAAAATACCATCAAAAATATATTTTGAACGAGTAAAAGATCCTTTAACTTTATGAGTAACAAGGTGAACCAGACTCTCTCTTTCTTTAAGTAAGTTATTAAGATCAACATTAAGTTTTGCCAATTCTTCTTTCTGTTCTATTTCTTTTTTTACTGACTTAATTAAGAAGTAACCAAAAATTATTGAAGCAATGAAAGTGATACCAGTTAAAATAAAATTAGTGAAAACTTTAATAAAGAAAAACTGAGAACCGATAAGTATCGCAAGACCCCAAACGAGTGCCTGAGTCGCAAATAATTTTACATTAAAGGTTTTAAAACGGACAATAAGAACACTTATATAAATCATAAATATTACCATGCCAAATAATCCATATAGTTCAAGCTGTGAATTTGGCAGAATTCCTATTCTTACAAGATATGTTGCCAAAAATTCCATCCCAAAAAAAGAAAAAAGAAATAATTCAATTCCCGTTCCCATAAGAATTATCTGTTTTTTAAAACTAAAATCTGAAGTACGATATTTACGAATAAACAAAATCAATATCCAGACCATAGCCAAAATACCGAGCGAGGTTGTATAAACTTTCAATGGGAAAGACTCAAAATCAAAAGCATCACAATTTGTTATATTAAAACCACTTACATTAAAACTAGTAGGTGCTAAAATTAAAATAGGAGCAAGTAATGTTAAAAAAATAATTTTAATTCGAACTGAAATATCTTTTTTATCCAAAAACACATATATAAAATAAATACAAAATATAGCAATAAGACCAAGGATCAAATCGTAAAATGGCCAAACGAAAGCAAATAAACCTCCATCATTGCCCGCCCACACAATAAGTGTTGTGAAAACCCAAAGTGAAAAGAGAATTGCAATTAAAAAAAGGAGACGATTTAATAAAAATTTTCTGCCATTCCAAAAAATATAAAAACCAAACAAGAGAGATATTATAGTTGCTGGAATTTGAGCATAATATAATAATGCTGGAACATCATAAGAGAATAAAAAATATATTGGTTTGAAATATAAATAACAAATCATATGTTTGTATTACTTGAATTACTAATTGGATTAGTTTGAGTATTTATCTGTGTATCTAAAAGTGTCTGACAAGGATTATCCTTATCACTATTACTTTTATTACAATACGTTATAAGACACTCACGATCATTTGAAAGACATATATTAGCAACATCACAATTTGTTATATCTTGTCCACATTCTTTATATAAGTCAGGTTCATATTTTTGCATTTCAGTATAATAATCAACCTTAGTACATGCATCATCTTCACAATTTTTAAAACATTTTCCAGTACTTGGATCACAAGAACCATGATAACCTACGACATAATCATATTTGATCATGAAACGATAATAAGAAAAAATAACTACAAAAAAAATACCTAAGAAAAGGATAAAAAAGAAAAAATGGTCACGAAAATATTTTTTCATAAAAGCAAATAGATTATATCAGAAATAATGCATCACGTGAAGTTGAAATAAAGATTTATTTCATAAATAATAAATATGTACCAATTCCTGTTATACAAATAGCAATAATTTTTGGCCAAATATGTTTTAATCCTATTTTTTCAACAGATATTTTAGGAAAGAAAATAGTCAAAAATATACCAATCAATAAAGCAAAAACTGGCTGAAAAGAATCTGTCAATAAGACAAGTGAAACAGGAGCCATTATATACGCAAATGCAAAAACTATATTACCAGACACATATAAAGCCTCATTTAAAAGATTAAACGACAAAATTATTTTGGAATTATTTTTGATTGCCAATAAAAAGCTATCTCGATATGAGCGAACAAATATAAATATTACAATTCCGGCTATAAATAATGTTAAATTTTCCCAGAAAAGAGATCTCACAACATTTTCTTGGAGAGCAACCATTTTTAATACGGTATCACCAGCAGCCCAAAAAAAGGCGGCGGCGAGCATGGGCAGAATTACTTTTCGACGAAGTTTGAACCTATTATCTATATCTATCTCGAAGGAAATTATAGTAGATCCAAAAATTACTAACACCATAGCTATTAATTGCAATTTTGTGAGTGTTTCCCCTAAAATTAAATATCCCAATATACAAGCAAATACAGGTACTAATTGATAAAATATAATTACAACCGATGCCTCATCGTGTTTTAAGGCTACTAAATAGAACCATAAAACTAATAAATGAAATATGGCTACTATTGCTAGAACTAATATGTTGCTTAAACTAACGCTAAGTACAGACTGATCAGATAAAAATAAAAATGGGACAGCTAAAACAGAGAAAAGAGCAGAAAAAAGAAAAAGTGCACCAATCCCACCCTTAAAATATTTTTCTAGAACTATTTTATCTAAATGATTTGTACAAGCATAAAAGAATGTACCAAATAGAGCTATAAAAAACCAAGTCATATTTATATTATATACTATTTATCAACAATGGAAACCTTGTACTTTTTTAATAAATTTATCGGATGATAACTCATTTTAGATTTTCTCAAATTCTCAATACCCAAATCTTGCTCCCAATTACAAAATTCTATGCCTATATTCTTTAAATATTGTGATAATTTCATATTTAAGAAAACATTAACACCTTTATATAAAGGATCAACTTTAGAAAAATGAGCTATAGCGTATTTATAAGGCAATATTTCATCAATTTCGAAACCGACAAGATTATTATTTATAAAACAGGTAAAAATTAAGACATTTTCATTTTCCATTTGTAATATTCTATAAAGCGCTTTTTTTTCACTCTCAAAATCAAGATTTTCTGTTCCAGAATTTAATTCTTTTTTTACGGTCCATTTTTGTAATAAGTTAATAATATGCCCGTGCAAAATTTGATTAGTTAAATTTTCAGATTCAAAAACTACATTTGAATACAAAGCCAAAAATTTATTTACTTCATGTCTTTTTGTTTTGTATTTTGCACCCTCAAAATTGGATAGTTGTGAAGTAGAAAAAATATAATCAAAATTGTCTCTATCTTCTTCTATGCAGAAATCTGAATTAGGTAGATTTTTCGCAATTTCTTCAGATATAAAACGAAGAACGGGTGATACTTTAGTTTTTTTTGCAAAATCAATAATGCTTCGAATGGTTTGTTCAATTTTATTAGTTCCAAAAAAAGAAAAAAAAAGCTCGCCAGTAAGATAATCAGTAAAACAGACAACGAGATTTCCATTTAAATTAGAGAGCATGCGTTCTCTATTTATATCCCAAACCCAGAAACTAGTAAAATTAAAATCCGAATATGGTGGAAATTCGGAGGTAAATTTTTCTATATCTTTTTTATCAGTTAATTCAATTTTTTTAAACTTGGGAAAGTTGGGAATCATAAAATATTTAATACATATTTATTATACATCAAAATTTATAAATTTGCAAATCAAAATAACCCAATAAATTAATTATTAGGTTATTTTTAGAAATCAAATACTCGGTGTTGGCGACAGCCTACTTTTCCCTAAAAGAGTATCATCGGCTCAATAGGGCTTAACTTCTCTGTTCGGAATGGGAAGAGGTGTGGCCCCTACGACAAATCACCAACACTGAAAATTTGATTTTCTTATTTTTTTAATTTTGTCCCTGTCGCTCGAGAGCGACAGGGTGTGGTTTACAAATTTCTTAACAGGAATCGAAACATTAGTACTTCTCAGCTCAACACATTACTGTGCTTACACTTAAAGCCTATCAACGTGATCATCTCTCACGGTTCTTAACGATTCCTAATCTTGAAGCTGGCTTCCCTCTTAGATGCTTTCAGAGGTTATCCATTCCCGACATAGCTACCGAGCAATCCACTTGGCAGTAGAGCTCGTACACCAGAGGTCAGTTCACTCCGGTCCTCTCGTACTAGGAGCAAATCTTCTCAAGAATCAACGAGTGCAGTAGATAGGAGACCAACCTGTCTCACGCATCTACGTCCATAATTACTTATGGGATTGGACTGTGACATCTTCTAAAATTAGAAGGCTAACATTCAGTCTCTACGGGCTATTTTATTAAATAAAATATTCCCTCGGCGTTGTCCTTTTTCTGTTAGAAAAATAGGATTTCTCCGATATAAGTTAGCTTGCCATCTCGTATTTCTACAAGACGCCGCCGTGATATTGCAAACTGCAATATGGTTAATTTCGATTAAAACAGTTTAAGTTCTTTCTTAGTTCTTAATGTCCTCTGAGGGTTCAAACTGTTTAAACCACAAAACAAATTGTGACCTAAACGGTCTGAACCCAGCTCGCGTACCTTTTTAATTGGCGAACAGCCAAACGCTTGGCAGCTTCTCCACCGCCGCGCTAAGGTGAGCCGACATCGAGGTGCCGAACTCCGCCGTCGATATGAACTCTTGGGCGGAACTAGCCTGTTATCCC
>CAIMAO010000031.1 GCA_903838985.1 uncultured bacterium
AGGCCGTGAAATAAGAATCTTTGTCACCCCAGAAAAAATTTCTGATGCTGAAGCAAAACTCATGGCTCGTGATGTTGCAATCAAAATAGAACAAGAACTAAAATATCCAGGTGAAATAAAAGTTACTATGATTCGAGAAACTCGCATTATCGAATACGCTCGTTAATCAAATAACTACAAACAACATCAAAAAATCCCCATTCGGGGATTTTTTGATGTTTAGTATACTTCTAGCTGATAACATTTTTCACAATAAACTATTTCTGTGCGTTCTGGTGCAAATGCTGTATTTATTTCTTTATTACATTTAGCACAATTTCTTTTCCACAAACGAATAGGGTTAAGACGAGAGAAATGTGATTTTGACCTACATTGCGGACAACTATGAGGGACAGGTATATTCATTTTTTTTAATAAGTTAAACTCTAAATTCCCAATCTTATAACCACGCTTACATTCTACACAACTAATAACTTCATCTGTAATCGTTTCGGGGGTTTCACTAATTTTAGTAGGCAAAATTTCTGAAGACATGCTTGTTTTATATTCTGTTTGTTCTCCTTCATACCATTCATAACCTTCTGCTAAGGCTTCTTCTTTTTTTTTGGAAAAAACTTCATCGAATCAGTTTCATTGTAGCCGAACATGCTAATTCTAAGAGGGAAAAATTCTCCATAACTCCAGACACGGCCTTCTTTGTCAATATAAGGATTATTTTTCATGTCTTCAATTATTTGAACGCGTAGTTTTTCATATTCTTCTTTTCCATATTCTTTATTTAAAATACAATATTTCTTTCGTTTTAAACTAACACAACCAAAACAATTTTTGGCTGATGTTGACCAAATAGAATATTCTGTATCATAGGTATCCGGATAACCACTAAAAGAAAACTTTACATTACTAGCTTTTTCTCCGGTAGAATGAGCTTCATAAATCAATTCAACATTGGCTCCCCAGCCAGAATAATCATAACAATCTTTAGTAGTCGGTACTGTTATGAACTGACAATAACGAGAATTTTCAACATTAGTACATAGATATAAATCTTTTGAATTTTTAGACTCAAAAACGTATTCTCCAGTTACATTTAGGTTTAAAGAATTCCCTGTATATTCCCGATAAGGTTTGGTAAGCCAAAAACTTTTAGCCTTTTCTTTTAAAATTTGAATACCGTACCAAGATTCAAGTTGTAGTTCTTTTAATTTCTCTGCGTATTCTTCTTTCCCATATTTTACATTAAAAATATAATTTGTTACGCCACGAAGATTTACACAACCGACACAATCGTTGCAATTATAACAATTACGAGAAAACCACACATTATTACATCCCTCACATTCTTCAGAAAAGTAAGTGTTGTAACATTTGTTAATCCCGATTGACTCATAGCAAAGTTCAGACTCTCGAGCTCGCATGCAGTCGGACGAATCTTTAAATTTGAAAAGGATTGAAGAAGGAGTAACATTTTCACAATAATCTGCCCAAAAAGTAAGGTAGCAATTGCGAAGCCATGTCGCTCCATTACAATATTCTGAATTTATCATACTCGGTCCAAGAGTTTCTTTTGCTACCCATGGTACCTTGCGTGAAAGTTCATAAAGTTGTTCAAAAAATGGTCTTTTAGAATCATAGTCCATCGCATATTCTGTGCCATCCCAATCGTCTGCCCACCAACAATCTGTACAATAAACAGACACGGGGTTATCTTTGTGGTACATAGATAAAGTTTTTTTATCGCACTTATTACAATTGCGCCAATAAACAGTCCAAACGCTTTTTGAAGCATTTCTTCTAATTATTCTACACTCCGGACACCAAGTCGGTGATGGTACTTTTATTTTTTCATAAAACCCAAGATCATTGGAATCTATAATAAATTCTTTTTTACAATTCTGACAATTTTTTGTTTCCATAAATTTATTATGCTTAATTTAAGATTAATATACTTCTAGCTTATAACATCTTTCACAATAAACTATTTCAGGTCTGTCTGGAGAATAAGAAGTTTCGAATTCATTTTCACAACCCTCTTTCATACATTTTCGATGCCAGAGCTTATTTGGATTCCTGTTCTCAACTCTTTGATAGTGTCTGCAATTCGGACACAATCTTGGTAAAGGTAAACTATGTGACCTATAAAAATTAAGTTCAGATTCTATGACTCGAAAAGCCGTAGTGCATTGTTCCTTACAATTTCCCTCGTGTCCACAACCAATTATTAAAGATGTAATATCATCTTTTACATCCTTTATATCATCAGGTAAATCTTCTGGTTTTATCGTAATTTTATAATTTTTCTCTTTTGGTTCTTTCCAAGAAAAACCTTGATCCTCTGCTTCTTCTTTTACTAAAGGGAAAAATTCTTGAGCAGATGTTTCGTTATAATCAAATGTAGAAATTTCAGTTGGAAAGAAATCACCATACACATAAGTGCGTCCCTTTTTATCAACATAAGGCATATCAGTCATGTGTTTAATAATTTTTGGTAAAAGTTCTTCGTACTGTTCCTTTGAATATTGTTTATTTAAAATATAATATTCTTTACTTAAAAGACCAATGCAACCAAACAAATTACTGTCATTGTTTTGACAAAACATCGAATAGTGAATATCTCTACTATCTAAAACTCTATTGCCTCCTATGATGTTATAAATATTTTTCCCGCACACAGCCGTTTCATAGACCTTTTCTGCATTTTCTCCAAACTGGGTATAGTCATAACAATCTTTGTTATTTTTTACAATAAGCCACATACAATATCGGCAATGTTCACCTCCCGTTGTGATAAATGAGTTTGTAACATATTTTGAATGGTCCACATAGTCACCTGTAGAACTTAGGTTCTGGATTCCATGCATATACTTGTTTGGGAATTTTAACCAAAATTCTAAAGCTTTTAATTTATTTTCTTTAACGGCCTTGTGTGAGCCTAAATTAAATTCTTTTATTTTCTCTAAATAATCTTCCCTACTATATTTTTCATTAAAAATACAATATTGCTGACCCCGTAAATTCACACAACTAAAACAGTTAGAGCATCCTACAAGATTTTTTGAAAACCATATATCGTGAGAACTTTCACAATCTACAGAATAATATATTTCGTAACATTTAAGACAATTTACACTTTCATAGGCAATTTGTGTATTTTCAGCCATAGTAACATCTATACACTCGGTCGAATGTTCAATTTCTTCTCCGTAGGAACACTTTTCATTGTAATCAGAATTGAAAAGATAATAACAACTTTTCAAATAATGATTCATGTTTGTAAAATTACTATTGGTTAGTGTTTTATAGCTAACAGAAACGTTTTGGTGCGGAACTTTTTTTATAAGCTCTTCAAATTGTTGGAAAAAAGGTTTAGAAAAATCATAATCTTGCGCATAATCTTCTGCGTTCCATTTATCACTCCACCAACATTCACTACAATAATTTATAATCCCCTTATCTGGATCATACATAGAAATAGTATCCACTCCGCAAAGTTCACATGGACGTTTATATAAAGATCTTTCATTACGAAATGCTAATCTTCGTTGCAAACGACAATCCGGACACCAGGTCGGTGCTGGAACTTTCATTTTTTCGTAAAAATTAAAATCATCTGAATCTACGATAAAGCTCTCTTCACATTTTTGACAAACTTTTGTTTGATTTTCCATA
>CAIMAO010000032.1 GCA_903838985.1 uncultured bacterium
ATCATCCGCCTCAAAACCAGGTGCATCATAAATAGGAATATTAAATGCTTCAAAAATTTGTCTGGAGTTTTTTAATTGTGAAATTAGTGCCTCGTCGGTTTTTGCTCTACCAGCCTTGTAGCCATCGTAAGCTTCGTGTCTAAATGTTTTCTGTGGTAAATCATAACAAGCCACGATATAATCTGGTTTCAAATCAGTAATTATCTTCATCAACATACTAGAAAGACCATATAATGCGCCCGTGGGTTCGCCTTTAGACGACAAAAATTCAGGCAAGGCATGATAAGCACGATGTATTATCGCATGAGCGTCGAGCAACACAAGTTTTTTATTATCCTTAGCCATTTGTAAATTATACCATTTAAGTTATACTTTATAATACAAATGCCTTTTGACGATGAAAAACAAAAAAAACAACTAGACGACTTACACAAAGAAGAAGAAGAACAACTTGTGGCTGTTTTAGCTGAATCAAAATATAAGCTTCCTTATATTGATCTTTCCCGTCTGGGTGTAGATAACGAAGCCCTTAGAATGATATCTGAAAAAGATGCACGTGAATTAAAAATTGCGCCTTTTAAACTTTTTGGGAAAAATATTTTTATCGCTGTACGTTCCCCTTCAGATGACTTGCTAGCAAAACTAAAAGACCAAATGGAAAGAGAAAATTTAATCCCGACTTTTTATATGGTTTCCCTCGCTAGTTTAGAAAAAGTTTGGGATAGATACAACGAACTCTCAATGGCTGAAAATTCAAAAATAGGTGGCTTGGATATTTCTGGAGAAGTGCTAAGAGAAACTGCAAAAGATATTCAAACAATAGAAGATATAAAAAAATTAATTGATAGCACAAATGAAGGAAACCCAATACATAAGATTTCTCGTATGCTTGAAATTATTTTAGCTGGAGCAATATCTATAAAAGCTTCTGATATACACATAGAACCAGAACAAGACAGAAGTAGGTTGCGTTTACGCCTCGACGGAGTTTTACACGATGTGATGTTTTTTGAAATGAGTATTTACCATTTATTAAATTCTAGAATAAAACTTCTTTCTGGAATGAAACTGACAGATAAAATAGCACAAGATGGACGTTTTAGTATTATGGAAGAAAAAGAAGAAATAAGTATTCGTACTTCTTTGATCCCTGGTGCGTATGGTGAATCTATCGTTATGCGTATTTTGGATCCAAAATCTATTCAAGTAAAACTCGAAGATATGGGAATAGATCCTTTCCTTTTTTCTATTATCGAACAAGAAATTGCAAAACCAAATGGAATGATTCTCGTCACAGGTCCGACTGGTTCCGGAAAAACGACGACACTTTATGCATTTTTAAGAAAAATATATTCTCCAGAAATTAAAATAATAACCATTGAAGACCCTATCGAATATCATCTAGGAGGAATTACTCAAACCCAGACAGACAATGAAAAAGGTTATACGTTCTTAGAAGGATTACGTTCAGCCCTACGTCAAGATCCAGACGTAGTAATGATAGGAGAAATACGAGATTCAGAAACCGCTAAAATCGCGATAGAATCGGCTTTGACTGGGCATATGGTCTTTTCTACTTTACACACCAACAACGCAGCTGGGGTCATTCCACGCCTTATAGACCTAGATGCCAACCCAAAGATTATGGTTTCGGCACTATCCCTGTCTATTGCTCAACGTCTAGTCCGCAAGCTCTGTGCTTCTTGTAAGGTTGAAAAAACTCCAAATGAAAAAGAAGAATCTACTATAAAAATGATAATGGGTGGTATAAAAGAAGAAGGTAAAAATCTTTCAAATTATAATATCAACCCAGATGCTCCTATAAAACTTTTCTCACCTGTTGGTTGTGAAAAATGTAATAAAACTGGATACAAAGGACGAATAGGTGTTTTTGAAGCAATAAAAACAGATGAGGCTATAGAAAAAATAATGCCACTAAATCCTAGTGAACGTGAAATTAAAAAAGTTGCTAAAACTCAAGGCATACTTTCAATGCGTCAAGATGGGATAGTAAAAATCTTAAATGGTATTACTTCTTTCGAAGAAGTACAAAGTGTTGTGGATTTATTAGAAGAATAAAATAAAAAAACATGCAAGAGTCTATACCCAAAAAACAAGAAGTTAAAAAGGAGAATACAGAAATAAAAAACACAAAAAATTGGATGACTTCTTTTTTTGAAAAAATAAGAGAAATTCCTTCTCTAGAGAAAATATTCAAATCATCTGGAAACACTGCTCGTATATTAACAGCATTAGTAATGCTACAAGGTGGACAATTGTTCGCTCAAGATAAAATAAATGATATAAACACAAAAGATTCTTTTAACACAGAAAATCTATTAGCTGAGTTGCCAAAAATGAGTATAAATGAAATTAAAGAAAGAATAAAATCCTTAGAAATAGAAATGCCTGAAAATATAAATATAATTTTTCACCAAAATATAAAAGAAGAAAATAACAAAATAACAGAAGAAAAACAAGGAGAAA
>CAIMAO010000033.1 GCA_903838985.1 uncultured bacterium
ATTAGTATTTTTATTTTTCCCATTTTTAGGTTTAGTAGCTCTAATTCTCTTAACTTTCTTACTAGCTTTTTCCGGTGGTTTAGATTCATCTGGTTGTTTAGATTCAGATCCAGTCTCTAGTTTCTTAGGGATAGGCATACCTAACATTTTAGAAACAACATTAAAGAAGCTTATGATATATCCTAGAAAAAGGATTGCGAATGCGACAATATCACTTCTATATACTTTTTGTTTTAAATAAAATTGGTTAATTAATAGAACGAGAGTAAATTGAAGTATGATGAGTAAAAATGTATCCTGTGTGGGAGTAACGAGATTATATCGATGTCCTATATCTACCGCAAATGTCATAAAAAACCAATCTATCCATGCGTACTTAATAGCCATGGTAAATCCTTGCCAATAAGTTAGACTTTTATAAGGAAGAGTAACATATTGTCCCCACATAGAAAAGGATTGTGCGGTAATAAACAAAAGTAAATAAGATATATATTGCAAAGGTTTAGAAGTAGAAAAATTTAAATCCATATTAACAATTATATAATATACCTATTTAATATAATTGAAATGGATTTAAAATTGATGTGGAATGTAATATTATGGATATTTCTAAATATCTGGATAGTTGCTTGTATGGATTTAGCATTATTTATGCAAACTACATTTAAATCAGCGGATGCTACTATGTATAATAAGGTTCTTACTAGTGAATTTTGGGCAACAATGGAATGGTTAGTATTAGTTCCAGCGCAGCGATTGGGTAATACCTTTTTGAATCCAGCACAATTGAATTTATCATCTTTCGTATTCGACTTTTTAGGACAAATTGTAACAAATAATTTTTGGCTGAAGATACCTACAACAATAGATGATTATACAGGAATGATATTAATATTATTTGGTATGGCGTTATCTAAATTACGATTGGTTGGATAATTATATTATGTTATTATATTATGGGTCGAAGGACGAAAACTCGTAAATCTAGGAAAATGCGTAATAAAAGGTCTCAGAAAATGTATTTACAAAAAGGATGTGCTAGATCAAAATGCGGAAGACACAATAGAAGGGTTCGTTCGTCAAGATGTAGATGTAAAAACTGTGGACTAAAATTTTCACAATCTGGGGGATGTGGATGTGGTATATCACTTCAATCTGGGGGATGTGGTACTTGTGGTACAATGCTTCAAAATGGAGGCGGTGTTCCAGCACCACTAGTAGGTTCTCCATGGACGCCGGAAATTTCTGGTTGGCCTGGAGTAGCAGGTATTCCAGGACAAACTAATTATTTGAGTTTAAATGAATATAAAAATGGAGATCCTCAAACACAAAACATACAATTTAATAGAGATAATCCTATGTATCCGACAAAAGGAGGAAGAGGAAGACATGGTCGAAGTAAAAAAGGAGGAACGTTAATCCCACAAGATTTATTAAATCTTGGTCGTACGCTTACATATGGATTAGGAAGTGCGTATAATAATGTAAATGGGTATGCTCAACCAGTTTCTCCATTACCGTACCAAGATCAATTAAGACATACAACTCTTTCAAAATTTTAAACCGTTAAAATATTTAAAACG
>CAIMAO010000034.1 GCA_903838985.1 uncultured bacterium
ATACCTGAATTTCAGATCATTGTTTCATTCAACAAACCAGATGAGGCTCAGTCATTATACAAAGAACGTTGGCAAATAGAATCTGCATTTAAAGCACTGAAAACAAGCGGTTTTAATATTGAAGACACGCATTTGACAGATATCGACAGAATTAACAAGCTCTTTGCCTTGGTACTGGTTGCTTTTGTCTGGGCATACAAGGTTGGAATATTCTTAAATTCTATTCGCCCAATCAAGATCAAAAAGCATGGGAGAAGGGCTCAAAGTTTATTCAAATATGGACTGACATACCTTTCAAATGTACTGTCTTTTAATGATATAGATAAATTTATTGAATGTTGTCAATTTTTGTCATGTACTTAGTTCTTTGAGTTAAATCAAGAGAAAATGACCCTTAAGTAGAGTCCTAAGTATATCATTATACAGATTAAAATAGGATAAGCGTTATTTTGGGACGAACCAGTTAAAAGCCATCGAAATCATCTGAAATTCCAGACTTTAAAATATTAATTCCATATGGTAAATTGATGCTATATTGATTACTTAGCCCTTTTTTTACTAATTGATTAAGATCCAATTTGGTTGAGCCAATTGTAAAACCTACCAATTGAAAATATAAAACGGCCTCCAAATCAGTCGTTTTTCCATTATACGGCGCATATAAAAAATAAAAATTATTTCGAACATTAATATACTCATGTAATATATCGTCAAACTTGGCACCATTATTATTTTGGTCAGTGATCGGAAAATGGGATTTTGCTATTGAACCTACAGGATTCTTATATTTAGGAAATATTTTACTGCCACATACTCCCTGTAAGAAGTTAAAAATATTGTTATAAATAACTTGAGACTTAACTAATCCGAAATATTTATTGGGCGAAATACCCTGAATACATTTATAAAAATATCCAACAATTTTTTTTCTCGATTTTGTTCCCCCAAAAGGCAATTTATCACTATTAATAAATCCTTTAAAATATCCATTAGTTATCCTCGTATATTTGTTTGCAGGGTTTTTGGTAGGCTGATGGTGATCTTTTATTAATCTGTCCGAAATTGAAGAGCTGCTTTCTCCAACATAATATGGAATGAAACAAAAACTTTCATCAATGACCCCTTTGTAATGCCGATATTCCGGGTAGCATAAAATTTTATGGTCATGGTTGTCCCCCTTTTCAGCCAGAAATCCCCAAATATAAACTCCTGGATTTTGAAGAGCTTCGAGTAGACATCCTGGTGTAATTTCATCGAAATGATGCAGTCCTAAAAGATTGATTTGTGTCATGGTTTGTTAAATTTATTATTTCAAAAATATAACAGATGAGCTTCGAAAATCAAAACAATAATTTCTATCCTATGAATTATAAAAGTAATAATATTTATTTCAACCCCCAGTAATTTGCAATCATCACCATTGCCATCGTATCCAACTCGCAATACTGCAATAATTGCCTTTTGAGTTCTTGCTTTTCAGACGTTGATAAGGATTCATTAAATCTAATATCATTATATGCTTTCATGGCAGCTGTCCCTTCATTTACAGCATCTTCATCGTCATTTGTATTAAATTCCCCTTTAAGAGTTTTATATGGCGAAATTATTTCCCCATTGGCGTCTTTAGCTGAATATCTTTTGAAAAATGGGATATCATGTAATTGGGAATTATTATTCCATATGGCAGGAAGAACCTTTTTTATGGATGTCCGTCCTTTCATATCGGGATGAAAATAATATTTAAGCGTTAAAGCGTTCATATCATTTAACCTTCCATCCCTTCCCATTTTTGAATCATTTGTAATATTCAAAAGCCATTCTTTTAGCGAATCATCTTGGTAATCGAAAATTTCCATCTGGTTCAAGATTGTCCTTAGGACAGTATTTTCGTGTGTCGCCCACATAAAAGGTGTTCCCATATTCCCGATCTGGTTCATCAATGCTTTAGCAAATTCAAAATTAGGGAAAGCATTATCCGTATGAATCCATTCAGTATGGATTGGTTCAGCACCTTTATATTTAATGGTATGACAACTCCATTGAAAGGCTATTAATTCATAAGGTCTCATGCCCTGATGAAATGGGATTGCCCCAGTG
>CAIMAO010000035.1 GCA_903838985.1 uncultured bacterium
AAATAGATATCATAAAAATTATAAAAAATACGTTTTCAAAAATTGAAAATAAATTTTCAGGTAGAAATTTTATACATACATTTTTAGTTAGTTTAATTTCTATAGTTGCTGTTTTGATAATAGGCTTAGGGTTTGTTTGGTATTTCCGTGCAAATATTTTTGATTATTTTGCTAAAGAATATTTAAAGGAAATTCAAAATCCAAGTAGTATTTTGAATAGTGATAAATCAATTACTGAAAAAACAATAGAAAAACAATCAATATTTTCACAAGAATCTTTTGTCGTTAATACTGTTAAAAGGACAAATCCAGCTGTTGTCTCTATCATCATTAGTAAAAATGTTCCTAAATATGAAACTTATGTTGATCCAAATCAGCAACAAAATCCGTTTGGAGATTTATTCCCTGGTTTTTCTTTTAATATTCCGCAATATCGTCAAAATGGTACAGAGAAGAAAGAAATTGGTGGTGGTTCCGGATTTTTTATATCTAGTGATGGTTTGATAGTCACAAATAAACACGTTGTTGATCAAAAAGATGTTGAATATACAGTTTTCACAAATGATGGCAAAAAACATTCAGCAAAAGTTGTAGCTCGTGATCCTGTTCTTGATGTGGCTTTAATTAAAGTCGAAGGTTCTAATTTCCCTTATCTTTCTCTTGGTGATTCTGATTCATTACAAGTTGGTCAAAGTGTCATAGCTATAGGTAATGCACTTGCTGAATATAGAAATACTGTTTCTGTGGGTGTAGTTTCTGGTCTTGCTCGATCTGTCACAGCTGGGGATTCTTTTGGTAATACAGAATCTTTAGATCACGTGATTCAAACTGATGCAGCGATTAATCCAGGAAATTCTGGTGGACCATTGCTTGACCTCTCAGGAAATGTTATCGGAGTTAATGTTGCTATAGCACAAGGATCTCAAAATATCGGTTTTGCTCTTCCTATAAACAGTATAAAAGGAGCTATTAATTCAGTAAAAAGTACAGGCAAAATTGTGCGACCATATTTAGGAATTCGTTATGTTTCTATAAATTCTGAAATGAAAGATAAAAATAATTTATCTGTAGATTATGGAGTATTAGTAAAAGGAGGGCAGAATCAAAATGAACTTGCTGTTATTCCTGGTTCTCCAGCAGACAAAGCAGGTATAGTTGAAAATGACATTATTCTTGAGGTTAATGGCACAAAACTTGATGATACAAATACATTGGCTTCTATAATTAGGCAAAAAAATGTAGGTAGTGTAATAACCTTGAAAATTCTTCACAAAGGAGCAGAAAAAACTGTTCAAGTGACTCTCGAAGCTGCGAAAGATAATTAATTATATAGAATATTTAGTATTTATCTATGTGTTAGATGTGTAAGCTTCTTTTGGTGTATAATTAAATTATGGAATCAAGGTTAAAAGAAGTAGGGAATAGAAATAAAGTTCCATTTGCTTTAATGGTACGAGATGAAAAAATACTAGTTGGATGTCGTAATTATACAAAAGATATATGGAAAGATATTTCTGTCTGGACTATACCAGGAGGTAGATGTGAAGAAGGAGAAACGATTGAAAATGCGTTAAGAAGAGAGGTAAAGGAAGAAGTAAATATTACAGAATTTGAAATTATCGATTTTGTTGGAGAAGTACCAGCTATGACTGAGGGCGATAGTATAATAGTTTTTTTCTGTATGACAAAACAAGATGCGAAACTTATGGAGCCAGAGAAATTTTCAGAATGGCAGTGGATATCAAAGAGTGAATATATAGCAAATGAAAAATATGGGGGTTTTAACCCAATGACTAGAAAGATAATTTTTGAATATATAAGAAAAATTAATCTTTAAAAGATGGTACAAAAAGAAGTATCGGGATATTAAGAATAAATTGACTTTTACTAAAAAAGTTATAATATTTGAGTAGATAAAAATTTCTTAATTAATTTAATAAACAAATGTAGAGAGGTCTGATATGAAGTTTATAGGATTTATTTTGTTTCTTGTGAATTTTGTTTTTTTGGCCGGAATAGTGATAGCTTGTTTAGTTCCAGATTCTGCGTTACGAAATGGTCATTTTTTTAACTATGTTGATTTGTATTTCATTTTAGTGATATGCAACATGGTTTTCTTTATGATGTTCTTTTGTGGAACATATTCTCATAAAACTATGACAATTATTGGTTTTTTATCTGTAGCGTTTACTATCCTTCTTTTGGGAGAGTTTCCAATAGTTGACGGAGATAAAGTACCAATCATGATAATGCTTGGGTTCACAGGGATGTATAACTTTTACATGTGTATAAGTTTTATATACGAGGATATTTTAGTGTACAAAAAACAAAAGGAGGAATTATGTTAGAATTTTCTGATTCCGAAAAACAGAAAGAATATGAGGAAAAAAGAAGAAAAAGGAATATCATTTTGAATGTGATTGTAGGGATAATTGCAATAGTTATTGCAGTTAAATTACTTTTTGGATTTTGATTTTTTATAAGGCACGCCCAATTGGAAACGGCCTTTTTATTTTACGTCTCTGAGTTTTAGGGTTATGAAAAATCCTTCACATTTGCAAGTACAAAAGTTTAGAATAAAACAGGTTTATTTACATAACATAATATTTATGGTATTTTAATATAAATTTGTATTTTGAAAATACTTGCCAAAATAATCATAGCCAAAAGGTGCTTACAAAAGTTAGGCATTTTCTGGCTATGATTATCTTCTAAACTGAAGAATCCAATGGCAAAATATAAAAGGAGAAGCGTTATGCAACCCAAAGACAAACAAAAGGTAAAGCACGAAGATCCTAAGCTAATATTAAAACCGAGACATGTCATGAATAGACAAGGTGCTCAGTTAGCAAAATGGCTTAGAGAAAATGGTGTTTCAAGGGATGGTGTTAAAAGATTTTTTGATGATGAAGAATTTAAAGAAGGAGTCATCGAAAATCTTAAAAATTATGAATGGTTTTTGAAAATAAAAGAACGTGCGTTGCAAGAAAATGCACGTGCCTATTTTATTCCATCATTACTTTATGACCATTCTATTTCTTGTGAAAAGTTAATTGAATTTTCTCAGCTTAACAGTACAAGACTTACTGTTTTTGAGTGCGAAGAAGCTTTGAAAAATTTAATGAAGTTCAAAGATTTTTCTGTTAGGTTTGGACTTCATAATGAACCTGCTGTTTTAATTTCTTGGAAATATGGTCAAGATTTTCGTGAAGCAGCAAATTGGGGAAACGCAAGTGATATTAAAAGGTCTAACATTAACGATCTTCTGACATTAAGTCAAAACATCGTAAAAGGGCATGTAACTTTAGATCCGAGGATTTTTCATAATAAATCTTTTTATATTTTTGAAACAACCGGAGATCATGAAAACATGAACTTTATTGAAAATGTTTATGGTTCTAGCTATTTTCTCAAGGAAAATCCTAAACTTGTCTCTTTGATACCCTTCTCAAAAGAGCAAATTACTGGCAAAGAAGGTCAATGGTTTTTGTTCAAAATGAAAAAACAGGAAAAACCAAAAATCGTAGTTATTGGCGTAAATGGTTTATTTCTGAAAAAAAATGAAAATCTTCCAAAAGAAGAAAAGGTATCTTTTGAAGGTATTATCAATTCTGTTCATTCGGTTAAACATTTGGCCTTTGCTTTTTTTGAAGAAAAAAATTCTATGCCCAGAATTGAAGTATCTTTAGAAAACATCGATACTTCGTTCTGTAATATCCTCAGAGGATTGTTCCCAAATGTAAAAATTGATGAAAACGGAGATGACTTTATTGATTTTGTTTTGGAGGGCGTAACCAAAAATCAATTTATTAAAATATTAGAAAGTAAATTTCAGGTTGAGTTAAAAACTTTTCCTGGGAAAGGATAAAAAATTTTGAAGGTAAAACCTTCCCCCGTATAAAAACGGGGTTTTTTTATTTTACGTCTCTTAGTTTTAGAGTTATGAAAAATCCGATTAGTAGTATTGCACTTAAAACGAAGAATAGATATTTAAAAGAGGGAACAAATAGAAGTATTGGAATAGCTAAAGCAGGAGCTATTATGTATGAGAGTGCAAAAGTATTTCTAAAGAAACTTATTTCATTTGGACATTCATCTTTATTTATAACTTTAAAGAAATAACTCTCGCTCATCACCTCTACAGTAGCTGCACCGACTCGTGTCATGAAAAGTATAAATGCCCAAAGCCAAAGTGAAGGCTCTTTTATAAAAGGTATCACTAATACAGATAAGATTGTTATAAAAAAACCTGCAATGAGCATTCTTTTTTCACCGATTGTATCTGACAATTTTCCTAAAGGAAAATCTAATAATACAAAAGGTAAAAGCATTATTGAAAATATTATTCCAGTACTATTCCAATCAAAACCCAAATATTCGTGCAGATAGATAGGAGTATAAATTACCATCCAGGCGAAGAAGAATTTTACAATTAAGTTTATTAAATATATTTTTGATAGGTGTTTATTTTCTATGAAGATTTTAATTGTTTTAAATATAGAAAGTCTTTTGTATTTTTCATCTTTAAAATCATGTAAGAACATAATAAAAGTAAATAAAACTAAGACCATAAATCCTGCACTGAAAAGATAAATACCTAAAAAAGAACTTTTATCTATAATTGATCCAGAGATTATCTGAGCTATAACCCAAGCAAAATTTATAACCATTAAATAAAAACCTCTCAATGAACCGACAGGGGAGTTTTTTGAAAAGTCTTCAATAAATATATCAAGAGAAGCGATAATAAAATTTATGGATATAAAATATAAGATGAAAGCTGGGATAATAATAGATACAGTATTTCCAAAAGCTAATAAGATAAAAGATAAGAAAATTAAGAAACTGAATAATATAATTGTTAATTTATTACCTAAACGAGCAACAATTTTAGGCATTTTTAATAGACTCCAAATCGTTATAATCGAAGCTATCACGTATATTATCCCTACATAAAATTCGCTGACATAACTTTCTAAGAAACTAGAATTTATATAAGAAGTTAAGGCCATTGGGATAGAAAACAGAAAGCCTGCTAAATATATTATTTTTCTATTATGTTTCATCTCCATATTTTATAATTTTTTTAGATACTTAAAACTACTGGAATGACTAAAGGTCTTTTGGCTGTTTTTTGATACAAGAATTTTGAAACCGTTTCTCCCAAGTTTGCTTTTATGCGATCAAGATCAACCATGTTGCTATTCATTGATCCGTCTTCTACACCCTTTTTAATAATTATTCTTACTTGACGTAAAAGTTCTTGATTTTCTTTTAGATATACGAATCCACGTGAAATTAAATCTGGAGACTTTTTTAATTTTCCTGTTTTTTGATCAACAAGAGCTATGATGACAAACATTCCATCTTTAGCTAACATTACACGATCTTTTATAACAACGTCTTGTGCATCTCCGATAGAGAGTCCATCTACCATCATTGGAGCACTTGGTGCTTTTTCTTTTCGTGTTATTATTTTATTTCCATCTGCAGAAATTTCTATTATTGAACCATTGTCTGGAACGACGATATTTTCTTCAGGCATCCCTAATTCCATAGCGAGTTCTTTGTGACGTACTAGGAATGAATGGTTTCCATGGATTGGGATAAAGAATTTTGGATGAGTTTTTCTGTGAAGCCACTTGATATCTTCTTGGTTTCCATGACCTGTCGCATGAACAAAATCTTCACCTGGGGTTCTATAACTTATAATACGGACACCTTGTCTAGTTAAGCTATCTTTCATTTTTTGAACTTGAAGTTCGTTGCCTGGTATTACAGAAGCAGAAAGTATTATTGTATCTCCTTTTTGTAGAGCAAATTTGGCATTCGATTTATTTGCGGCACGATTTAAAGCAGCAAATTCTTCTCCCTGTGCTCCTGTCATTAAAATAACAACTTTGTTTGGTGGATAATTACCAATTTCTTCGAGTGGGATTATTGTGTCTTTTTTAGGAGCAAAGAACTTTGCTTCAATAGCGACATCTATGTTTGTTTTCATAGAGCGTCCATCCATAGCTATTTTTTTTCCTAAAGCTTCAGCAGTTTTTACCACGTGCGCTAAACGTGTTATGTGTGAAGAAAAGGCGGCAATAATTAGTCTTCCGTTTACTTTTTTTATTAAATTTTCAAGTCCTTGGTGAACTTTTATTTCTGGTAGAGAAAATCCCTCACGTTCCACATTAGTAGAATCTGTCATTAAGAGTAAAACTTTTGCTTTATCAAAAATTGAATACTCTTTTTCTTCTTCAGGTGTGACAATGCCATCTATTTGATCTAATTTATAATCTCCAGGTGTCACCACCCAACCATTTTTTGTCTCAATTATTATACCCATTGAATCAGGTATAGTGTGGGTGACACCAAAGAATTTTAATTTTATTTTTCCACAGGTTATTATTTCATCTTTTTCTACGATGACTTCTTTCATTGCTGGTAATTGTGGGAATTCAGCTTGACGTTTTCGCATTAGAAGCATAGAGAGTTTACGAGAGTATACAGTAGGGTTGCCTATACGAGATAATACTAGAGGTACACCCCCTATATGATCTAGGTGTCCGTGGGTTATAAAAAGTCCACGTATTTTATCTTTATGTTCCTCGAGATATGTTGTGTTTGGAATGACATAATCTACTCCAGGTGTTTCTTCATTAGAGAAATGCATACCAGCATCGATGACGATGATATCATCTCCGATTTCGATAGCTGTCATATTTTTACCAATTTCTTCGACGCCTCCTAATGGGATTATGCGGACGACTCCTTCTTCTGGAGGAGGAATTTTTTTATTTTCATTTGGATTTTTGAATTTGTTTTTACCAAAAGAATTATTGTTATTTCGGGATGGTCCATAACTCTTTTTAGAGTATTGGTAAGTTGAACTTTTTATTAATTTCTTTTTATCTCCACCTATTTTTGAAATGTGTGGGCGTGATGTTATTTTATTTTTTTCTACATTTGAATTTGGCAGAACATTTTTGTTGTGCTGATAATTTTCATTTTGGTTTGGTTTTTTTTCTTCAATGCTGACAGAACTAAAAGAGAGTCTAGTTTTTTTCATTTTTTTATTAGTTATTTTTAATTATTAGTTTTTATTTAGCAAATATTTTCCAAACATTATCTGTGTCGGTATACCATAGATAAGAGTTTAAAAATCTTTCTCCTCCTGTGGATACACGATCCATAGAAAGTCCTTTAATATTTTTTGATACGACATATATGAAGTCAGGACTATATAAAAAGACAGCAGGCATGTCTTTATTTATTTCATCTTCAAATTGTGCATATTTTTTGACTCTTGATTTTTCATCAGCTGTGACAAATGCATCTTCTAAAATTTTATCTACTTTTGCGTTTGTATACATTGCCACATTGAGCCCAGGATCTTTTCTTTGTGAAGAGTGCCAAAAAGCAAATAAGTCAGATTCAGAATTTATAATTTGTCCAAAAAGTAGGGCATCATATTTACGTGGACGTATTACTTGTTGGTTTAAATTACCAATTTCAAAAGTTTTTATATCAACTTTCATTCCAATATCTTCTAAATTTTTCTTTATCATGTTAGCAGAATTTACAAGTTCTGGTGCATTGCCCGTGGAGATAGAGAATTGTAAATACATTGTTGTTTTCTTTTTTTTCTTTTGAACAACTGTTTTTTGTAATAAACCATCTGTTCCTTTTTTCCAACCAGCTTTTGCCAAAATATTTTTTGCTTTTTCTATTTTATCTTCATGAGAAAGTTCATTTTCTTCTTTATTTAATTTTTGATAATCAATCATGTTTGGGGGAATAGGATCATTTATCGCTACACCATACCCAAGCAACACATCTCGGACTATACCATTTTTATCTACTGCTAGATTTATTGCATTTACAATATTTTTATCAGTAAAAATTTGGTTTTGATTTTGATTAAAGAATAGTCCAAATACACGAGGTAGTGTAATAGATTCTATACGATAATTTTCTTCTTTTAATATCTGTGCATTAAGGGGAGTGATAGAACTTATTTGATCAACATCTCCTTTTTTAAGAGCAGATATTAAATCTTCTTCATTTGAATAAAAATGTAAACTTAATTTACTAATGTATGGTTCACCGAAAGTAAATTTGTTGAATGGCACTAAATCATAATAGTCTATTGAACCGTTTGATTGTTTACTCATTTTATCAACTTTATATGGACCAGAGCCTATTGGTTGTATATTTGCGTCATTTAATTCAATAGGAGAAGATCCCCATACAGATGTAGGTAATATTCCCACTGTTGTATTTTCTAAGAATGAAGCGAAAGGTTGTTTCAAATTAAATTTGACTGTTTTTTCGTCTATTTTTTCTACACTAACCCCATTCCACTTTTCTTTTTTAGGACTTTTTGTAGTTGGGTCTTTTATTTTGTCTATAGTGAATACAATATCATCAGCTGTGATAGGTTTTCCATTATGAAAATAGACATTGTCTTTCAAAGTAAAAGTATAACTTAAACCATCTTTTGATACTTCATATTTAGAAGCTAAATCTGGAATAAGATTTCCATCAGGACCTTTTCTCATTAACCCAGAATATATTAGAGAAACTAAATCTCCATCAACATCAGAAAATGCAAGCACAGGATTTATAAAACGTGGGCTGCCTATAATGCCTTCTGAGATGGATCCTCCTTGCATTGGCACATTTACCATAAATGATTTGTTGATACTCTCAAGTATTGCGAGTGTACTTACAAAAAATACAATTAAAAGACCTAAGAAAATAAAATACTCTCTTTTTGAAAAATGAGAGATAGCCTTTTTTATTTCTTTTTTTGACGGCAATAAATTACTTATACGGTTGTAAAAATTTTTCATAGAGAACTAAAAATTTAATACGATTTTACTCTTAGCTTTTTGCTTTTATTATTATAGCGAGAAAAGCAGATAAAGTAAAAAGAATTCCACATACTATAGATAGAATAAAAAGAAAATATTCAAAACCTCGGCGAGTGTGATGATATGCATCTCCATCGCTTCCTCCTAATGCACCTCCTACTCCTGCACCAGTCTGTTGGAGTAATATTGCTGTCACTAATAGAACAGATAGTATTATCTGTGCATAAGGTAATATTGTAGCCACTAATTGCATATATACAGTATCGCATAATTTAGACAAAAATGCAAACAGAAAGTTAATTGCCAACGTAATCTATGGTGTGATATCATTTATATTATGTCAAAACAAAAAATAGCATCTTTAAGTAAAGAACTTCAGGCGAAAATATTTATGGGTGAGAGAAATTATAAACCTGACCCTAAAACACCTATTACTAATTGGCTTGTTGATACAAAAAGACATTGCAATGGTGGTAAGACAGTGAATGCTGGACTTTGGCTTAAAAAACATACAGATGGTGGAGGAAAAATTTTCTTGACCATGTCTGGAGCAGGTTCTTCTTTTCAACTTGGTGTCACTATATCTGAATTAATAAGAGCAGGGAAGATTGCTGCTATTTCTGTGACAGGAGCAAACATGGAAGAAAGTTTATACAGACTTGTAGCTAATAGTCATTATGCTTATATACCAGATTATGTGGAATTAACACGATCTGAAGAAAAAGAATTGGCTAGAGCTGGACTTCGTAGAATTACAGATACATTTTTACCAGAAGATGAATCAGTACGAATAGTTTTACCTCAACTTGAAAAATTGTGGCGTGAAGCCGAAGAGAATAATAAACCACTTTTGTGGCATGAATATTTTTTTCAACTTTTTGAAAGAAAAATGATTGATTTTGATCCGACAGCTAATTCGGACGATTGTTGGCTCTATCAAGCATGGTTAAATAAAATTCCAGTATTTGTTCCTGGAGCGGAAGATTCAACGATGGGAAATATTTTTACTCAAGCTTGTTATGATGGTGATCATCCAATATTGTCTAAATATAAATTAGAAAAACCAATAAATCCTGATGTTGCCCATCATTCATTTCGTTACATGCATGCTTTAGCAGAATGGTATATGGACAGCACAAAAGAAAATGGATTAGCCTTCTTGCAATTAGGTGGAGGGATAGCAGCAGATTTTCCAATATGTGTTGTGCCACATATAAAGAAAGATTATTTATGTGATCAAACAGAAGAAATGCAAGAAAAGATTGTGCGTTCTTGGGCTGGTTTTGTTGAAATTTACTCTTCGCCAATGAGTTTTGGATCATACTCAGGTGCTGGTTTTAAAGAAAAAATTACTTGGGAAAAACTTGATACAGATTCTTTTGGTGAACAAATTTTTGGAGACTACACAGAGCATTTTCCAGATATCGCTGCTATTATATTGGGTAAATAAATAAATTTTGTCTGTGTATAACTATTTTGCATTACTATATGGGGGGGGGTGTAAAATACATATTGAAAATTAAAAGGTCAAATTATAATGTTTTTATTATTAATTTAGTAGTTTAAAAATTATGAAAAAATATCTCTCGGTTTTGTTTCTAGCTGTCTTTGTTTTAGTTGGAGTATCTTATACACATAGTGTTCTAGCAGATTCTAGTGTTTCAGATAACTGTTTGATTACTAAAACTCTCAAAAAAGGGAATTCAGATCCTCAAGTTAAATGTTTGCAAAGAAGACTTTTAATAAATCAAAACCCAAAATATGATATTGCTGGTATAAGTAAGGGTTCAGAAATTGTTAACTTTGGTCCTGCTACTGAAAGTGCTGTAAAAGATTTTCAAAAAGCAAATAATTTAAAATCTGATGGTGTCCTTGGGCCTGTTTCTATTAGAGTATTGTTAGGAGAAGATCAAATAGATACGACTCCATTAGTTCCAGTTGTAAAATTATTTACTAATGAAAAAGGGAAATACAGTTTTGAATATTTATCTACTTGGAAAGCTATAGCTAATAAAAATGTTGATGGTAACTCTTTGTTTGGTCCGAATGTTAGTGACGATACTTTTTTTGGCTTAGGTGGTTTTGGCTTAGGTGGTGTAGAAATATTTAAAAATCAAACATCTATAGATGATTGGTTGAAAAACGTAAAAGCAGATTATTCAGGCAAAGCAAATATTGTTGTTGATGGAGTCTCTGGAATAAAAATTCATCATAAAAGTGCTGTGGTTAGTGGTGAAGAAGTCGTTTTGTTAAAAGATGGAAATATATATAACATATTTGTTAATAGTGATAATGCACAAGATTTAACAATGTTTGATTCTGTTGTTTCTTCTTTTAAATTTATTTCTTCAACAAATGTAACAACTCCTTTAATTACTGTTCTTTCTCCAATTGGGGGAGAAAAATTTTCAACTAGTACAACCAATCAACAAATCCCAGTGAAATGGACAAGTTCTGGTATAGTTAGCAAGAATGTTGCAATTCTTGTGAAAAATATTTCTTCTGGGGCTGAAACACTCCAAGGAATCTTTCCAGATAATTGGTCAACAAATATTTATGGTATTTCTGCTGGAAGTTATAAAATAAGAATTTGTAATGCTGTGCTAGATCCTAAAAGTGTAGGCAGTGGTGGGGTTTCTTATCTTCAAGATTGTTCATCTGCTTCAAGTTATTCTGATATATTTACTGTTTCATCACCTTATGCCCTAGATGTCACACTGACAGCTACTCCTTCAACCATTACTGTAGGACAACCTACTACGATAGAGTGGAAATCTTCTAATGCAACACATTGTAGTAAGAATGGTCCTAATGGTTGGGCTGACTCTAATAATGCACCCCTAAGTGGTAGTTTTACGACGCAACTTTTAACCAACACCACTAATTTTAATATAACTTGTACAGGTGCTGGTGGAGTTGTTTCAAAAAATGTTTTGGTTACGGTTAATAAATTGATAATTCCAATTCCAACACCAAAACCAACACCTATTCCAACAGTGGTTCCTAAAACAGTTATTATAGCTCCAGTTGAAAACGTAAAACCATCTTTTTCTGTATCAATAAATCCTTCAGCACTTGTTTTTACTCCAGGATTAACAACTGAAGAGAAAAAATCAGTAACAGTTTCTGTTGTGCCTGATGTTGGTCTTAGTTACACTGATATAAATATTGATGTCGACATAGATACACTTCCTGCTGGAGTAACTGTATCAGGAGTTGGAAAGGTTTTTACTTTTACAGCTAGTTCATTTGCCAGTGCTTTCGATAAAGATGTTAATTTTGTTGTAGACATAGATGGTTTGGGTTCTTTGACGAAGATAATTCCTTTTAATTTAAGTAGAATAAAAACAACAATACAAAAAGTTAATATGAGTGTAAATGCATTAAGTGCTTTGGATGATGCAACGACAAAAAGTGATGTTGCAGAAAATTCTCAATCAAACGTAGCTACTTCTACACAATTAGAATGTAAAGATTTTACTATTATATTAAAAAATGGAAAGACTGATCCACAAGTAAAATGTTTACAAAAAATGTTAAATGAAAAAGGTTTCAAAGTTGAAGGAGTAGAAGCAGGAAAGGAGACTTCATTCTTTGGAAAAGCTACTGAAGCGGCTGTCAAAGCATTTCAAGCAAGCAATAAACTTCTTGTTGATGGAATTTTTGGACCTTCATCTGTAGAAGCTTTGAAAAAGCTAGCACAATAATCATAAAAATAGCTTATAAATTACCTCAAAAATACCCTTTTATTTAAAGGGTATTTTTGTTTTAATAGAGACTTGACTTCATATATTTATTAATATATACTCTCCACTAGGCGTCTATCTGTTTAGATATGGCGTTTTTGTTTCAATCTTTGACAAGTTAATAACTTGAGAACCCCAATCTATAAGATCAGATTGGGTAGCAAGTCTCAATAATTTTTTGAGTAAGTATAAATAATTTTTAGAGCAAAGGTTAAACTCTAACGAATACAAAAACTAATGTCGAAGATGTTTACATCTGAGATACTGAGGAGCGTAAGCGACGAAGTGCTGTTTTTTGTTTTGTTTCGTTCTAATAACTTTTAGTTAGAGTTTGATCCTAGCTCAGGATGAACGCTGGCGGCGTGGATAAGGCATGCAAGTCGAACGGACCTCATTTTTCCCGAGATGCGATTATATCAAGTCAAAGGTCGTTTGAGGTTAGTGGCGAACGAGGTAGTAATACATAGGAACTTCCCCCAAAGTCATGAATAATTCGTCGAAAGACGGACTAATACATGATGGTCTCGCAAGAGTAAAGAATTTCGCTTTGGGAAAGGCCTATGCGATATCAGCTAGTTGGTAGTGTAATGGACTACCAAGGCTATGACGTCTAGGGGAGGTGAGAGCCTGACCCCCACCGATGGT
>CAIMAO010000036.1 GCA_903838985.1 uncultured bacterium
GTTATAAAAAAATCAAAAATTCATGGTAAAGGTGTTTTTGCAAAAAGAAATTTTAAAAAAGGCGAAATAATTTTAAAATGGAATCCTAAAAAATTATCTAAAAAAGAAGTAGATAACTTAACTGAAAAACAAAAGCATTATTTGGAGAAAGATAAAAATAATTATTTTCTTATGAAATTACCTGAGAAATATGTCAATCGTTCTTGTAATGCAAATACAAAATCAAAAAATCTATGTGATGTAGCCATAAGAGATATTAAGAAAGGTGAAGAAATTACCTCGAGTTATAAAAATAATAGTTTTAAATGTAAGTGTGGAGATAAAAATTGTGTAGGAAATGTTTAACATAATTTTTTTTGACAAAAATAATATTTAGATGTAGTGTCTTTTATAGAAATATAATATTTAATTGTTTTTTGTAATTCTAAAAAAGAAAGGTTTTTATGGAAAAATTCATTATAATCGGTGGGCCACAAGCCACTGGTAAATCTTCTTTTATTACAACATTAAAGGAAGAATATCAGAAAACTCCAGATCCTTTTGGTAAGGAATCTAGTCCAATTTTTCCTCTTCAGGAAAGCAGACAAGTCATTGCTCATCAATACATGCTCCAAGGGGCAATCTTTATGAAAAGAAAACATGAGATTGAAGTTATAAATTGTGATTTCAATCGAATGGATACTATTTTGAAACGTTACAATAATCAAATAACTTATGTTGATGAATGTAATGTTTTTACATTAGCTCATGCGAGCGCACATGGTATTGTCGGTATGGAAAAATATCTTAATTCTTATATTAAAAGACTTAAAAAGTTAAGAACCAGAATACTTTTTATTGACACACCTGTAGAGATTTCTTGGGAGAGAAGAAAAAGTAGTTATGAACAGAGATTAATTTATTTTCTCAAAAAAGACCGCGAAGGTATCATGCAAAGGTATCATGATTATCTTGAGAAAACTTATTTATTACTGATGAAAATGTATGAAGATATACCATTTCCAAAAGTAATGATAGATGGAAACCAAGAGAAATCGGAGGTTTACAAAAGGGCATTAAATGCTTTTTTAAAGTTATCATAAATAAAAAAAGGTCTGAACGATTGTTCAGACCTTTTCTGATTATTTATCAAAAACAATTTCTCGATACCCTAATTGTCGGCTGTATCTTTTAGCCCAACGGTTGTCTTTATTCGCAAGCATTAATGTTCCTCTCAACTTACTTGGGTTTGGCATTTGTAAGAGTTGATTGGTATCTATATAAAATAGACCATTATGCTCTTTGAATATTGAATAATTAGGAGGTGTGGACATTAATATCCCTTCTTTTGTCCACGGATTATTTTGGGAAATTTCATATAAAACAAGGGCTGGCTGGCTATCATCGGTGTCACTTTTAGCAAAACGAAGAAATGTCAGCCAATGAATCCACTCTCCGATTTTTTCTCCATTAGCCAATACAAAACCAACAGGTTTTTTCTTTGGTTGTAAGGAAGATAAATAAAGTGCACGGCTAGGTCCACCTGGTTTGCCATAATGAATAAATTTATTCATTTCTTCTTTTGGTATAAAGCCGGAAGCGACAAAGTTTTCTTCATATCCGGCCTTACCAGTATCACCAAGAAAAGTTACAAACTTTTGCATGTTATCTTGGTTATTTAACCGGCTGTTGATTATTGGGAAGGAAAATGATTTGCCATTCTTTAATATAAAATCGAGATCAATCATTTTATCAGGACGACTTTCAGGTAAATCCAATATTCTATTTCCTGCTGCGCAGGAAATCATTAACTGTTGTGTAATATAATTTATTATTACAGTGAATATTGGAAGACCTTTTCTAACACAACTGATGGCAGAAGTTGCTCCGGTAATAGCAGCAGGAGATCCGCAACTTTTTTCCCACTTTTTTATCGTTTCAGGATTTCTGATTATCTCACCAATTTCCATTTTTTTATTAGTAAAAAGTCGCAGGAAAGCTTTTAATTGGTTCGAGCGATCAGTCGGGTCGATAATAAACACAGTTATATGTTTCATAAAACGCAACAAATCGCTATAACTAAAAGATAATCTTGAACCGATCTCCTCTGTAATCACAGCAGCGCCTGAATCATAATGTGCGAGTTCTTCACAAATTGTGATTTCCGGACCAGAATCCATGCCTAAGGTGTCTTTTTTACCATAAGCACTTATTGGTCGAAGAGCTTCTTCAATCTTCATATGAAGAAGATCGTAGTAAGCGATTAACCCAGCTTTTAAAGCTGCATTAAAATGAGAAATTTCCACACCTTGCATTGGCATAAAAGTACCTTTCATGTATTGATTTTTCAATGTATATAATGAATTAGACTATTTGTCAATTCTTCTAAATAAAATACTAATCCTTTAAATTTAAAAAGCAAGTGCATTATTTTTATAAAAGTATTGATTACTTTATTAATTTATGTTATTTTAATTTAAATCTGTAGTTTGAAAATAACTGTTGTAATAATCATAGTCAAAAGATGCTTATAGTATTTAGGCATTTTTTAACTATGATTATCTTCTATGTTGAAGAATCCAATAGTAAAATATAAAAGGAGATTTTATGTTAGTAGACGAAAAAACAGCAAAATGGTTCTTTGAAATAAGAAATATGGCTGAAAGATATCGTGCTTCTTGTTTTTTGGTCCCGGACATTTTTGTTGACTATTCTCTTCCATATACAGTGGAAGAGCTTAAAAGCTCAAGAACATCTACTAAACATAGATGTCACTTTGACAAGGAATTAATTGACGCTTTTTCTTCCTGTGAAATATCAGATGAAGGAAAAGTTAACAATTTTTATGTCCTCTTGGATTTTTTAAATGAAAAGAAAAAAATTGAAGAGATATTAGAAATTGGTAAGGTTCTCGGGCTAAAAATGACCAATCCGAGAGATCAATTGGAATTTAATTTCAATTATATTCAAGGAAATTTCGAGTTGGATACAAGGAGATTTTCGGAATCTTTTTATGTCTGTGCAACGACTGAAATTTTTTATCGAGAAACAAATCAAATTTTGCATTCATTTATTGATCATAGAAAAAAATTGGTTAGTTTCGATATTGAACCAACTTTTTCTTCAGTAGTAACTAGTGATGTGCTATGGCTCTTTAAAAAGTAAATTTAGAAAATACTCGGGTCTTTATAACCCGAGTATTACTTTTTTAGATGCATCAAACCATTTAATTTCTTTATCGCGCTTAAACCAAGTCATCTGGCGTTTTGTGTATTTAATAGTTTCTTTTATAACTTTTTCTATTGTCGGATCATTATATTCAAAACCGAATTCTTTTAATCTTTTTTCTGAAATGCCTGATTTTTTAAGTTTTTTAATTTCTTTTAATAACCCATTTTTAAACATTTGTTTTACTCTTTTTTCAATTTTTTCTTTAGATTTATCGGGAGGTAAATATAAGCCTATTTTTATAAATTTATACTTAGGATTTTTTTCTATAATTTTAGGGACATTACCTAAATGTTTAGCTATTTCTATAGCTCTAATTAGCCTAACTTTATTATTTAATTCATTTTTTTCTTTAATATCTTTTGCACGCCTAGGGTCTAACTTCAGTAAAATTTTAAAAAGTTCTTTTACTGATTTTTTTTCTAAAATTTTTCTCAACTTCATATTTGGTGGAACTTCTGGAAAAATTGTTCCTTTCGTAATGGCATCAATATATAATCCTGTGCCACCACATATTATGGGTGTTTTACCACGTGAAATTATTTCTTTTATTTTTTCTTCAGTAAGTATCTTATATTCTGCGACAGTAAATTTGTGTTTAGGATTTGCAACATCAATTAAATAATGAGGAATACCCCTCATTTCTTTTTTAGTAATTTTTCCAGTACCAATATCAAGACCTTTATATACTTGTCTTGAGTCAGCAGAAATAATCTCTCCGCCCTTTTTTTTGGTCGAAGATCCTGAACGAAGTTGAAGGGCTATTTTGACAGCTAAATCGCTTTTCCCAGTGGCTGTCGGGCCTAATATTACTATAATTTTAGGTTTTGGCATTATTTTAAGATTTTTATATCTGCACCAATAGAATTTAAGCGTTCAGCTATTTCTTCATATCCACGATTAATCATATATACATTGCGTAAAATTGAGGTTCCTGGGGCTGCAAGCATAGAAATGAGTATTACCATCGATGGACGTAATGCAGGTGGACAAACGACTTGTGCAGCTTTTAATGGTATTCCGCCGGTGATATATACACGATGAGGATCAGCAAGAGTTATATTTGCACCCAATCTATTTAATTCAGTAAAGTATATTGCTCGGTTTTCATAGAACCAGTCGTGGATCATTGTTTGACCTTTTGCTCGTATGGCGATAGGAACAAAGAACGGAAGGTTGTCTATATTTATTCCAGGATAAATATTCGCGTGTATTTTATCTTGAAGTGCTTTTAATTTACTTGGAAAGATTTCTATATCTGCAAGTTTTGTTCTTTCATTATACGAATAGTATCTTTTTAATATTTTATATTTCAAACCCATTCTTTTCATTTTTTCAATTTCAAGAGAGAGGAAGTCTATTGGACAACGTGTAATAGTAATGTGTGAGTCAGTAACTATTCCAGCAGAAATAAACATCATAGATTCTATTGGATCTTCACTATTTGAATATTCAATATTTTTATTTATTTCTTTGACTCCATGAACAGTTAATGTAGAAGTTCCTACTCCGTCAATTTTGACACCTAATTTTTCTAAAAAGAAACAAATTTCTTGCACCATATAATTATTACTCATGAAGCTTATGGTAGTATCTCCTTCGATTAAAGCTGCGGCAAATAATACATTTTCACAAGCAGTTTCACCTGTCTCATACATAACAATATTTTTTGCAGGTTTTAATTTTTTTGCACTTATTTCATAGCTCTTACTTGTAGTTTTTATTTTTACACCAAGTTCTTCTAACGCATAAATATGAGCGGCTATTGTACGTTTACCTAGATTACATCCTTGTGCATGTGGAAGAGAAAAAGATTTTAGAAAATGAATCATTGATCCCATTAACATTATAATAGAGCGTGTTTTTACTGCTGATTCAATATTCATGTTTTCTATTTTAAATTTTTCTGGTGGGACTATTTTTATAGAGTTTTGATTAATCCAAGTTGTTTTGACTCCAATACTTTCTATCATTTCAACTACTCTATTTACTTCTTCAATTCTAGCTATCCCATGAAGTGTAGTAGTTCCTTTGTTTAATAGAGAAGCGCAAAGCAAACCAACAGAACCATTTTTAGAAAAATTTGTCTTTATAGTTCCATTTAATTTTTTTCCACCATTAACTTGAAAATCAATAGAATCTAATTTTTGTATTTTTGCTATTTTAATATTTTTTTTCATATTTTTGGTCACAAATAATTTTCTTCTGAAAGTTTTGTGCCCGGGGAGAGAATCGAACTCTCATGTTGTTGCCAACAATAGATTTTGAGTCTATCGCGTCTACCAATTCCGCCACCCGGGCAAGTATAACTAAATAATGGTAATTCACACATTTTACACAAAAAAGGGCAGAAAATCAATTATTAAAATAATTTTCTTTATGTTAAAATAGTTCTATGTCTAACTTGTATTCCAACTCAATTTTTTGGATTGATACAGATAAAATCAAACCCAATCCATATCAGCCAAGACGAGATTTTGATGAGACTCGTTTACGTGATTTAGCTGATTCAATAAAGCAATATGGAGTACTCCAACCTCTTACAGTTTCTCGTGTTGAAATAGAAAAAGAAGAAGGTGGACTCGCAACTGAATATGAACTTATAGCAGGAGAAAGAAGACTTCGTGCTTCTAAAATGGCTGGAGTTTCTCAAGTGCCTGTAATAATCCGTGAAGGAGATACCTCAATGATGAAGCTTGAACTTGCTATTATAGAAAATTTGCAGAGAGAAGATCTAAATGTTGTTGACAGAGCTCGAGCCTTTTTTCAATTGGTAACTGAATTTAAATTTACTCACGGTGAAGTTGCTAAAAAAATGGGAAGAAGTAGGGAATATGTTTCTAATTCTCTACGTATTTTATCTTTGCCAGAAGAAATTTTAAATGCATTATCAGAAGGAAAAATTACAGAAGGGCACACAAGACCAATATTGATGCTTGCAGATCATCCTGAAGAGCAAATGGTTTTGTTTAAAGAAATTTTATACAAAAAAATTACAGTGCGTGAAGCAGAAAGGTTGGCTAGAAAAATAGCTTATGATCGTGTGCGTAAAAAAGAATTTATGCCTGATCCCGAAATAACAGAATTAGAAGAAGAATTTCAAGATAAATTGGGCACTCGTGTTCATATTGATAGAAAAGAATTAGGTGGGCAAATTAAGATTGATTTTTTTTCTACAGAAGATTTGAGAGCTATTTTGGAATTGATAAATAAGTCTGGAGTTGAAAAGAAACCAGATGAAATGCTTGAGAATTATATTGCGAAAAATGTTGAGCCTGTAGAAGCAACACATTCAGAAGTACCTCTTGATGATAGAACAAAAGATGAAATAAAAGAAGACGATAGTAAACTATACGATATTTCTAATTTTAGTGTTTAGATTAAGAACGGCCAAAAGCCTCGCCCGTAGGACGTTAGCTACGGCCGAAGGATTTTAATTTAGAAAGCAAACTATGTTTTTCTAAATACGTTTTTATATTCTTTTTTGCTGTATTTGTTTTTACATGCTCTAACCATTTTGCCGAAGGGTGTGCATCTTTTTTTGTAGTTATTTCGACGATATCTCCATTTTTTAATTTAGAAAGAAGTTGTACCATTTTTCCATTAACTTTTACTCCAGATATATGATCACCAATATCTGAGTGAATGGAATAAGCAAAATCAATTGGACTAGAATCTTCTGGTAAATCTACGACATCACCTTTGGGTGTGAAGATAAAAATACGGTCATTAAAGAAATCCATTTTTAAATGTTCTAAATAATTTTTAGGATCATTTAGTTCATAATTAAAATTCTTCAGTTCTTCAATCCATTTAAATTTAGATTTTTCATCTCCGTTCTTTTTATAATTTTTTTCTTTATATGCAAAGTGTGCAGCGACACCATAGGCAGCTTCAGCATGCATTTCTTTTGTTCTTATCTGAATTTCGGCAACTCCACCTTGCCCTGTAAAGATAGTAGTGTGTATTGATCTATATCCATTTGGTTTTGGTACAGCAATATAATCCTTAATTCTGCCTGGTAATGGCTTCCAAATTGAGTGTATAATTCCTAAAACTCTATAACAATCTTCAATATTTTCTACGACGACACGTAATGCGACTATGTCATAGACTTTCTTAATATCCATATCACGCTTAGCAAGCTTTTTCCATAAGCTATATTTATGTTTCATTCTGTAGTTTATCTCTACAGCCTTGACGCCATTTTTTATTAATTCTTTTTCTAGTTCTTTATGTATTTCATCTAAATTTTTTTCATATGATTCTTTTTCTTCTTTAATTATTTCTTCCATCTCTGCATATTCTTTAGGAAAAGCATATGGAAAAGCGGCATCTTCTATTTCTCCTTTTAATTTTCCCATTCCTAGACGATTTGCAAGAGGAGCATAAACTTCAATTGATTCTAATGCTATTCTATGTTTTTTGTCTTCTCGTACGTGTTGTAAAGTGCGAAGATTGTGCAATCTATCAGCGAATTTAATAATGACTACACGCAAGTCATTCGTCATTGCCACGAAAAATTTTCTTAAACTTTCTACATGTCTTTCATGCCCATGATATTTTAAAGTTCCAAGCTTTGTCACACCATTTACTAAAAATACAATATCTTCACCAAACTCTTTTTTCATTTCTTCTTCACTTGTTTTAGTATCTTCCAATACATCATGTAGAAGTCCGGCTACTATAGTTTGAACATCCATACCAAACTTGGCTAAAATTTTTGCAGTTTCAAAAACGTGTATAAAATAGGGTTCGCCACTCATTCTTTTTTGTCCTTCATGAGCGCGTACAGCAAAAGCATAGGCTTTTTTGATAAGCTCTTCTTCTTTTTCTGTTATACCTCCTGATATTAAGTCTAATAGTTCTTTTATGTCAGGCATAGTTTGATTATAACATTTTATTTATTTTATGAGGATTGTGATTTGGGCAAGCTTTATTACTACATCTTTCACCAATAGTTTTTGTTCCCTCCATCATTAAAGAGCCACATTTATCACAAATTCTTCCAGTTGGTTTTGCTTTTATAGCAAACTTACAATCTGGATAATTTGAACAAGAATAAAAAATTCCAAATCTTCCACGTCTCTCAGAAATGTCGCCCTTTTTACAAAGGGGACAAATTACCCCTGTTCTTTTTTTGGCTTCTTCAGCTTCATCTTTTTTTATGAATTTACATTTTGGATAACGTGAGCAAGATATAAAAGTACCTGTGCCATCACGTCTTTCACGTATTATTAATTTACCTCCACCAGATTTTCCTTTTTTTTCTCCACAGTCTGGGCACATTTCTCCTGTTTCTTTTGGCCCTTCTAGCTCTGTGCCATCCAACATAAGTGCTCCATCGCAATCTGGATATTTTGAACAAGAATAAAATTTACCACCACGAGAAAGTTTAATAATCATTTTACTTCCACATTTTGGACATTTAATATTTTCTGGTGCATCACCTAAGTTTGTGGCTTTTTCTAATTTTTCTTTTATTTTTATTTCTTTCAAAAACGGACCATAGAAATCTTTTAGGGTTTTTTCATATTCACGTTCACCTCTAGATATTTCATCTAATTCATCTTCCATTTCAGCAGTGAATGTATCAGAAATATAATTTGCGAAATGAGTTTCTAAGAAATCAGATACTACTTCACCGACATCAGAAGGGAATAATGTTTTACCTTCTTTTTTTACGTATGTTCTGTCTTCAAGTGTTTTCATTATAGAAGCATAAGTAGAAGGTCTACCTATGTCTCTCGCTTCAAGTTCTTTAATTAAACCTGCTTCGCTATATCTATTTGGTGGTTCTGTAAATTTCTCTTCATTTACAAGATTAAGTAGGTTTAATTTTTCTCCAATTTTTACTTCAGGTAATTCTAAATCATCTCCAGCACTATCAGAATCAACTTCAAGCCATCCTCTAAAAAGAATTCTTGAACCAGTTGCAGAAAAATCTGGAATTTCAGCACTTTTAATATTTGCAGTAATTTTTGTTTTTAATAATTTAGCATCAGTCATTTGAGAAGATACTGCACGTTCCCAAATTAATCTGTATAGTCTTTTTTGCTCTTCTGTCCCAGCATTCATATTTTCAACATGAGTAGGACGAATAGCTTCGTGAGCTTCTTGTGCATTTTTTGATCTACTTTTATATATTCTTGCTTCTGCATACTTAGCTCCATATTTTTTTTCAATTAAGGAAATTATTTGTTGTTGAGCAACAGTTGCTAAATTTGTGCTATCTGTTCTCATATATGTAATATGACCAGCTTCGTAAAGTTTCTGCGCCAATTGCATTGTTCTTGAAGGAGAATATCCAAGTCTTGAGCTGGCTGTTTGTTGCAATGTAGATGTCGTAAAAGGAGCACGAGGGACTCTTTTTTGTTCTGATTCTTTGATGTCTTTTACAAACCAATCTTCTTTTTTGCCCAAGGTCATTATTTTTTCAACTAGTTCTTGTTCTCTTGGTTCTTTTGAACAATATAAAGTTATTTTCCCTTTTTTAATTGTTTCAAAAAGTCCATATATGTTCCAATATTTTTCAGGAATGAATGCACGTATTTCTCTTTCACGTTCCATTATTATGCGAAGTGCAGGGGATTGAACTCTTCCTGCTGAAAGTCCATAACGTACTTTTTTCCAAATTAATCCAGAAAGGTCATAACCGACGAGTCTATCTAATACTCTTCGTGCTTCTTGAGCTTTTCTTAATGCTGTGTCTACTTCTCTAGGATTTTTTAATGCTTCGATAATTGCTTCTTTTGTTATTTCATAAAAAGCAACACGTTTGATCGGTGATTTTATTTTTGGGTCTTTTTTCAAAAGTTCTTCTATGTGCCAAGCGATGGCTTCTCCTTCACGGTCAGGGTCTGTTGCTAGTAATATTTCTGTTGCTTTTTCTCCTAATGATTGTAGCTCGTGAACAACTTTTTCTTTTCCTTTAGAAATTTCGTAATGTGGAATGAAACCACCCTCTATGTCTATTGCTTGTTTGTTTGATTTAGGTAAATCACGAATATGTCCGACAGATGCACGGACGGTATATTCACCTTCGAGATACTTTTCAATAGTTTTTGCTTTTGATGGAGACTCAACAATTAATAATTTCATATTTATCAAGTATTACACGAAATATATTTTTTTTGCAAATTTAGTTTAATAAAAAAATAATTTAAGCCATCCTGATCTCGCCTAGTTCTTCTTTTATCAATTCTTTTATTTCCATTATAGAAAGTATCGCATTTGCATTAGGTGTAGGCATTTTCATTGCACGAATCAAATCATCCCGAGGCATTGGTTCACGAAGCAAATCTTTTACTTTTTTCTCTTCAGGTGTCAGATCTGCAAAAAGTTGTGCTTGTTTTTCTTTATCTTTTTTTATTTCAAATCCTAACGCTTCCAAAACATCTTCTGCCGAAGTCACTGGTGTAGCCCCTTGTCGTATTAATTTATTTGTACCTTTTGCTGAAGGAGAAAAAATAGAACCAGGCACAGCGAGCACATCTCTATTATATTCTGTTGCTAATCTTGCTGTGATGAGTGTGCCAGATTTTTCTTCGGCTTCTATTATAAGTACAGATTTAGAAATACCAGCCATAAGACGGTTGCGCATAGGAAAGCTCCATTGTGTGGCTTTGAAATCTGGTTCAAATTCTGAAATCAAACATCCACCATTTTCTACTACTTCTCTCATCAAGCGAACATTTGTTTTCGGATAAATTGCTTCATCAGAAAGTCCTGATCCAGGGAAAACTAAAGTTGTTAGTCCAACTTGCATTGCCTTTTTGTGAGCTATCGTGTCTATGCCTATTGCGAAACCAGAAACTATGGCTATAGGGTATCCTTTCAACCCTGCTATTATTTTTTCACAAGCCTCTTTTCCATAAGAAGTAAATTTGCGTGAACCGACGACAGAAAGATAAATTAAATTTTCTTTTGGTAATTCACCTATGATGTAAAGTTGCTCTGGTATTTGTGGAATTTCTAAAAGTGCTTTTGGAAATTCTTTTTTTGATAATTTTCTAATTTTCATAAAAATATTTTCAAAATTGTTGAAGGCATAACTTTTTTAGGGGGTTTTGAGTGTGACGACACGAAAACTTCAGAATTTTTTAAGCTTCAAAAAATTCGTACCCTAGAAAAAGATATGCCAAATAAAAATTTTGAAAGAAACATATTATAGTATATAATATAGTTATGTTAGACATCAAATTTATTCGTGAAAATAAAGAAATAGTGCAAGAAGGCGCAAAGAAAAAACGCGTAGATATTGATATTGGACAACTTATTGCCTTGGATGATGAACGTTTGAAGTTTTTAAAAGAAGTAGAAGAATTAAGAACTGAAGTTAATAAAGTTTCAAATGATATTGCTCGTGATCAAGATCCTGCTCTCAAAATACAGTTGATTGAAGAAATGCGTGCAGTTAAGGAAGATATAAAAACAAAAGAAGAAAAATTACAACAAATTATGGAAGAATGGCAGAAGATGATGTTGAAAATACCAAACATACCTTCTGTCGATACACCTTTGGGGTCTGATGAAAGTGGCAACCAAGTTATTAAAAGTTGGGGAGAAAAACCACAATTTTCTTTTACACCAAAAGAACATTTTGAAATAGGTAAAGCTTTAGGAATTATTGACACAGAAACAGCTGCAAGTGTGTCTGGTTCTAGGTTTTCATATTTGAAAGGAGATTTAGTGCTTTTGCATTTTGCTGTCCTTCAAATGTGTTGGGATATTTTAACTAATGAAGAAATTCTTAAAAAAATAGCCGAAGAAGAAAATATTTCTATAAATGTTTTTAAGTTTATTCCAGTTTTACCTCCAGTTTTTGTTCGACCAATCGTGCAAGTAAAAATGGCAAGGTATATGACACCAGAAGAACATTATATGTTTCCAAACGATGATTTAATGCTTATAGGTAGTGCTGAACACACTCTTGGTTCTATGCATATGAATAAAATTTTTGAAGAAAAAGATTTGCCTATTCGATATGCTGGATACTCAACTGCTTTCAGAAGAGAAGCAGGAGCTGCGGGTAAAGATAGTAATGGTATATTACGTCAACATCAATTTGATAAATTAGAAATGGAAGTTTTTTCTTTACCTGAAAATGCTATTCAAGAGCAAAATTTCCTAGTGGCTATTCAAGAATATATTTTTCAAAAATTAGAAATACCTTATCAATTAGTAGCTGTCTGTACTGGAGATATGGGTTTTCCTGATACTAGACAAATAGATCTTGAAACTTGGATGCCTGGACAAAATAAATATAGAGAGACCAACAGTGCGGATTATACTGGAGGTTTTCAAGCACGTAGATTAAACACAAGAGTAAGAAGAAGCGATGGTAAAATAGAACATGTACACATGAATGATGCTACAGTTATTTCTCAAAGGCCGTTAATTGCTATTTTAGAAAATTACCAACAAGCTGATGGTTCAGTAAAAGTTCCAGAAGTATTGAAAAAATATATGGGTGGTAGAGAGTTTATAAAGTAAAAATTTTTAAGGTTTAAAGTAATTAGAATGAGAAACAAAATCGTTTTAAATTCTCCACGTTTACAAAAAATTAAAAAAGGAAGAAATAAAGTTTTAAGAAAAAAAATAGCCTTTTTTGTTTTATTTTTATTTATAATTTTTATTGCTTTTGTTTTTATCTCTAGGTGGCAAAAGTTAAATATTAATAATATACAGATAACAGGAAATAAGGTCATAGAAAGTAAAACACTAGAAGAAATCGTCAAAAAAGATATCTCAGGATATTATCTTTGGGTTATACCGAAAACAAATTTTATATTTTATCCTAAAAATCAAATTAAAAAAGAATTATCAGTGAAATTTAAAAGAATAAAAGATATTTCAATTAGCACAGAAAACTTAAATACATTGAAAGTTGATCTCACAGAAAGAACAGCATTATATACATATTGTGGTGCCAATCTTGATGCAGAATTATTTTCTCAAGAGAAATGTTATTTCTTAGACAAAGAAGGATATATTTTTGACGAAGCTCCATTTTTTTCTGGAGAAATTTATACAAAGTTTTATGGCACAACAGATATAAATAGTGAGAACAATCCTTCGGATTCATATTTTTTTAAGACTGATTTTCAGAAATTAATATCATTAAAAGAAACATTGGGGAAAATGGGAATTAAATCAGTCATATTTTATTTACAAGATGATGGAAATGTTAATGTATATCTTACTTCAAAGTCACAGCAATTAGGCCCAAAGATAATATTAAAGTTAGATTCTGATTTTGATAAAGCTATTGAAAATTTACAATCAATTTTAGCTACAGAACCTTTACAAACAGATTTTAAAACCAAGTACAATTCTCTTTTGTACATTGACCTTCGCTTCGGTAATAAGGTATATTACAAATTCAAGTAGAATTGGAAAATATAAAAATCAAAAATTTTTGAGCCTTCGCCCTCGGAGTCATAAGGACAGGGAACCCACGACTCTTAAAATTTTTATTTTTATATTTTAAAAAGTATGTCAAATTTTTGGAAACAATTAGATAAACCTTTTTATTGTCTTGCCCCAATGTCAGATGTCACTGATATCGCTTTTCGTCGTATGTTGGCAAAATATGGTAAAAATAGAGAAAATAAAAATAGCGTTGTTTTTTGGACTGAATTTGTGGCGGCAGATGGTTTATGTAACAAATTAGCTAAAAAGAAGCTATCTCATATATTAAAATATTCTGAATCTGAGAGGCCTATAGTTGCTCAAGTTTTTGGTGCCAATGAAGATAATATGGAACAAGCTTGTAGATACATTGCTAGTCTTGGTTTTGATGGAATAGATATAAATATGGGTTGTCCTGATAAGTCAGTAGTAGCTCAAGGAGCTGGGGCAGGTTTGATTAAGACTCCACAACTTGCAAGAAAAATTATACAGGCAGCTCATAGAGGTATTGAATCTTCTGGAGCTAACATTCCATTATCAATTAAAACAAGAATTGGTTTTAACAAAGAAGAGATAGATGAGTGGATAGGAGAATTATTAAAAGAGGATTTTTCTGCTTTAACAATTCATTTGCGAACAAAAAAAGAATTATCGCTTGTTCCTGCTAATTGGGACTATATAAAAAAGATAAAAGAAATTATTAAAAAAAGTGGTAAAGATGTTTTACTTATTGGTAATGGTGATGTTAAAGATTTAAATGATGCAGAGAGTAAAGCTAAAGAATATGGTTGTGATGGAGTAATGATAGGTCGGGGAGTTTTTGGTAATCCATGGTTTTTTGATAAAAATCATCATTTCTTAGAATCTTCAGAAAGGTCTAATATTGAGGAACGGCTTTTAGTTTTAATAGAGCATACACAGATTTTTGAAAAAGAACTTTTGAAACCAAAATATAAAAATTTTGCTGTGATGAAAAAACATTTTAAAGCTTATGTAAATGATTTTCCTGGAGCAAAAGAGTTAAGAATGAAATTAATGGAGACAAATAATTCTAAAGAAGTGGAAAATATAATAAAGAAATTTTTAAAATCTTAAAAATTCAAGAATAATGTTTTAAAAAACTTTTTCTTGGCATACTTTTTATAAAACACGCATAATTTTCTACTGAAAATTTGCTATGCTCGCGCCGTCGCGCTGTGCAATGTTTTCTAAAAAGTACGCCCGCGATAAGTTTTTTTTATTTTCTTTTATTGTAAAAAGATATATAATAAATATATGCATGATTTGGCTTTGTATCGTAAATATAGACCTAAAAGCTTCAAAGAAGTTATAGGACAAGACCATATAGTAAAAGTATTAGAGAGCTCTGTGGAGACCAACAAAGTCTCTCATGCTTATCTTTTTGTTGGTTCTCGTGGTACAGGCAAGACATCTGTTGCTAGAATTTTTGCTAAGGAAATTGGTGTATCTACAAATGATTTATATGAGATAGATGCAGCTTCAAATAGAGGTATAGAAGATATTAGAGAGCTTCGTGATGGTGCTCGAGTATTACCATTTGATTCAAAATATAAAGTTTACATAATAGATGAGGTTCATATGCTTTCGAAAGATGCTTGGGGCGCATTGCTGAAAATATTAGAGGAGCCTCCAAAACATGTTATTTTTATTTTGGCTACGACAGAAGTTCATAAAGTTCCAGAGACGATTGTTTCTCGTTGTCAGGTTTTTACTTTTAGAAAGGCTTCTGAAATATCTTCTAAGAATATGATTTTGGAGATAGCTAAAAAGGAAGGTTTTGAAATTGATGGTGGTGGGGCTGAACTTATTGCAATATTAGGAGATGGATCTTTCCGTGATGCCTTAGGCACATTGCAAAAAGTTTTAAATTTTGTAGGTAAAGATAAAAAAACCAACGCCAAGGCGTGGCAAGTAAAAAGAGAAGATATTGAAAAAATAACAGGGGCACCAAAAACAATCCTCGTGAATGATTTTATTTCTGCAATTGCTGAGAAAAAAATTGAAGATGGTATTTTGACTATTAGAAAAGCAGCTTCAGAAAATTTAGATATGAAACTTTATTTCAAGCTCATTATTGAAAAGTTTCGTATGGCTGTGATTTTAAGATATGCTCCAAAATTAGAAAAAGAAATGGCAGGGGATTTAGGAGAAGAGGATTTAGTGTTTTTAAAAGGTTTAGTAAAGACAGACAAAGAAGGTTTACTTCGTTCTAAGGCATTGTCTATTTTACTTGAGTCATATAATGATATAGATCGTGCATTTGTTTCAGAATTGCCATTAGAGCTTGCTTTGATAGAGATTTTGGGGCAAGATAAGTAATAGTTATGAGTTTTATACAAGTATATGTAGCTAAAGGTGAAATGGAAGCCTTAATTATAAAGGGTCTTTTTGAAGATGCAGGTATAAAATCAAAAATTAGTTTGATTGAAAATAATCTTCCTTCACGCTTTGGTGGGGTAAATACCATAAATGGTCCGCATGGAGTTTATGTAGAAGAGGAGAAAGCAGAAGAAGCAAAAAAAATTTTAGAAGAAAGATAATACATTGGGAGATCGTCTAACGGTAGGACAGAGGCCTTTGAAGCCTTTAATCTAGGTTCGATTCCTAGTCTCCCAGCAGTGCTATGCTAAGTCAGGTGACTGATACGCATAGGACAAACTATTCAGTCAAAGCATACCGCTGAGAGTGGTATTTAGAACAAAAAACTACCCATATCGGTAGTTTTTTGTTAGTATAAATTTATGGAAAATGAGGATATAAAAATTATAAAGAAACTGCTATTAACTCAAAAAAGAAAAGATTTGAGTGATTTTTTAACTGGATCAATTGGTGAAATAGAGCAAACTGGACAGTTTGGAAGCTATTGGAATTCCGTAATCTCTTTTTATAATATCTATCTGCCTTTAGATGCTTTTGTTAAAAGTAAAACTATTAATAAAGAAGATAAGAAAACAATTTTAGACGCAGTGCTTGATTTACATCCTCATGGTGATAGTGGTGTTGAAATTCAGGGAGTATTTTTTTACATACAAAGAGAAAATACAAGCGATAATATCTCTGAAGTAAAAAAGAATGATTTAGAATTAGGAGAACGTATCGAATTTGAAAAAAACATAGAAACACAATATAAGTTTCTAAATGAACAACTTGCAAAATCTCAAGAGCTTTTTGAAAAAGGTGATTTTCCGGGAGTTTTAACTTGCGTTCGATCCTCAGTAGAGGCTGCCACCTTTGATATTTTTAAAAGGATTACTGGTGAAGAGATATATGGCACAGGATCTCTTGGAGAAGATTATAAAAAAATACGAAACCTATTGAATTTGGCACCTGAAAATAAAACAAGTGCACACGCTAAAAAACTGACTGCTTCACTTATAAGCATAATCGATGCAATTGATGAATTATCAAACCAAATGGGAGATAGGCATATTCAAAAGGTTGCTCCCGAAAGACATCATGCTTTATTATGCTTAAATTCAGGTAGGTCAGTTATTAGTTTTTTATACGCAAGTTTAATTTACCAATATAAAGAAAAAAATACCCTATATAAAGAAATTACTGATTGCTTATATGAAGGTTCGAATCGTACCGAAATTCGAGAAGTTTTACTTGAAAAACCTAAACTGAAATTCATCTTTAATAGATGTGATGAATTTACAAAAGGATTGATTAAGAAAAAATTAATATCAGAATTTGAAATCAATCATTTTAAAGATAGTGATGTTTTCTTTAAAGCATTAGAACTTTTGGGAAATATTAATAAAAAAGAAGATATTACTTTGGTAGAAAATAAATGTGCAGACAATAATCAAGCGTGTGGACTCAAAAACTTTTTAATAACATATAGCAACTTAACAAACTAACGAGACTTTCTTTTCCCTTAGTATTAATTTACTTTTCATACACGATAATAATTCTCGCTTTTCCATTAATGTTCCATCTTTTAGAAGATATTTTGCATAATTTCTTGTATCTATATCTACAGGTATTTTTTCCTGCTGATGACCCAGTACTCCTGATCTAAATTTATTAAAACGTGCAATTTCGTCTTCAATTTTAGATTTGATTCCTAATTCATCTAAATCTATTTTATCCATAATTTCAGTCAATTCACTTATTAGATCTGATTCACTAATAGCAGGGTTTTTACAATCCACGTTTCTTCCTTTAGTACAATGATAATAAACATGTCTATTTGTACCACCATCTTTAAGTTTCTTGAATTTCTCATCTGCTGATATACCAGAACCACAATATCCGCAGTGTATTAATTTAGTAAAAGCAAACTCCTTACTCTCGGTTTTTGGAATGAAATGTTCTTTAATTGCTATTTGTGCTTTTTCAAAAAGTTCTTTATTTATTATCGGTGTATGTCTTCCTGTATACCATTGTCCGCCATCTACTGGATATTCAAAGTCGCCATAATAAAATGGGTTTCTTAAGATTAAATATACATTAGCTAGTGCAAGTGGTTTACCTCGATGAGTTTTGAAATCTATTTCTCTGAGCCACTTATATACTTTTCTTCCACTCCATTGTTCGTCTGCCACTTTCTGGTACATCTGTTTTATAACCATGCCTCGCTTTGGATCAACTCTGCATTGGCATTTTTTATCCACATGCTTTTCGTTTAAGTAGCCAGTTGGAGCCACTCCTGGTCTCCAACCCATCTCACATCTCGTTCGTAGTCCTCGCTTCACATTCACTGCCTTGTTGTCATTTTCGAGTTTTGCTTGTGATCCTAAAATCATCAGCAGGAATTTTTCATTTGGGTTGTTGGTAAATTTCTGTCCGTATGTTTTTATCTCAATTAATTTTCCTTGATCCATTAAATCCACTATTGACCCCAAGTCGCCAGCATTTCTACTTAACCTATCTGGTGCCCAAGTCAGAATGGCATTAAACTTGCCTTGTTTGATCTCAGCAAGCATCTCATTGTAAATAGGTCTTTGTCCGACTTCTTTTGATGAATGTGCTTCTCGCTTGATCTCTACTATGTGGAGATGGTCTCGCTCAGCTAAAGATTGCATTTCTTTTACTTGTGACTCTATTGAAAGAGCCTGTTTGTCCTCAGCCTCAGTGGATTTCCTAGAATACAGACAGTACTTAAGGGGTGCTACGGGGGCTTGTTCTGCTTGCTTATGTTTCATCTTTTTTTCTTGTTATTGGTTGATAATTGACCTACATACAAGGAATGACGCAACGGCTCTTAGGAGTCTAGGAAGCATATGTTGGTAACTAATTTTTTGAAAAATCCTTTATTTTTAAGTCAAAAAATGCTATATTCTAAATAATTCTATGTCAAACAACAACCGTAAACAACTCCATGAAAGACTTTGGTCCGCAGCAATACAGCTTCGAGCAAATTCTAGTCTCAAGCTTAATGAAATGTCAGAGCCTATTCTGGGTTTAATTTTTCTAAAATTCGCTGATGTACGATTCAAGCAAGCACAAAGAGAAATAGAAACTGATAGAAAAAATGCATCTGGAAGACAAGCTCCAGTCACGCCTGATCACTATAAATCAAAAGGTGTTTTGTTTTTGCCTGAAATATCTATTTACTCATATCTTATGAGTCTTCCAGAGAGTAAAAACATTGGCAAAGCTATAAATGATGCAATGAAAGAAATTGAAGCAAAGAATACTGACCTCTCTGGTGTATTACCACAAGACTATACCTCTCTTCATAAGACTCCGGGAGAAAATAGCAAAATACTTATTGCTCTTCTAAAAAACTTCAATCAAATTCCGGACGACATAGAGGGCGATGCTTTTGGAGAAATTTATGAATTCTTTCTTGGTGAGTTCGCACGTTCCGAAGGTGCTAAAGGTGGAGAGTTCTTTACGCCACCATCTATAGTAAAATTATTAGTAGAAGTCATTGAACCCTACAATGGAAAGATTTTTGATCCTGCCTGCGGTAGCGGTGGCATGTTCGTGCAATCTGCAAATTTCGTAAAATCACATTCTCAAAACAAAACACAAATAATGAATGAAGTGGCTTTATATGGTCATGAGAAAGTAAGTAGCAATATTCGTACAGCAAAAATGAACTTGGCTATTCATGGCCTTTCTGGAAAAATAGCAGAAGCTAATTCTTTTTATGAAGATCCATTTAAAAGTGTAGGAAAATTCTCGTATGTTCTGGCGAACCCCCCATTCAATGTAAAAGGCAAAGATAAACATGGCCAAATAGTAATCGATCCAGCACGTATCAAGGGTGATCCACGCTTTTCTCTTGGACTACCTATCACAGGCAAAGGTGAAATTTCAAATGCCAATTATCTTTGGATGCAAATATTCATGAGTGCTTTAGATTCAAAAGGTAGAGCAGGTTTTGTCATGGCAAACTCAGCCAGTGATGCTGGTAATGCGGAAAAAGAAATCCGCAGAAAGATGATTGATGCAGGAATGGTAGATGTGATTATTTCTGTAGGCAATAATATGTTTATGAATGCGACTCTTTCCTGTACGCTATGGTTTTTTGATAAAAGAAAAGTAGGTACTAATAGACAAAACAAAATTCTTTTTATAAATGTTCAGGATATTTTTACAGAGATTGATAAAGCTCATAATGAGTGGACTCCGGAGCAAATACAAGAAATTGCTTCTATTGTTCGTAGATATCGGGAGGAAAAAGGCGAAGAAAAATACAAAGACATAAAAGGCAGATGTAAAATGGCAACTCTAAAAGAAATAGAAGCCAATGATTATTCTCTCAATCCTGGACGTTATGTTGAGATTATAGAAAAAGAAATGAGTGATGTTGATTTTGATGAACGAATGAAAGAGTTGATGGATGAATTTACTGGTCTGACTACCGAAGCGCATAAACTAGAAAAGAAAATCACAAATGATTGGAAAACTATTTTATAATTATGCAAAAAGTAGCATTTAAAACTGAAAAAGTTAAGAACCTACTTGAAAAAGTTAAAGGTCAAAGAAAAGTTCCAAAAGGTTCTTATTTTGAACTTGGAAAATATAAAATTGTTGATCAAGGAGAGGGTTTTATAAATGGATACACTAATGATGAATCACTTTTATATAAAGGTCCGATGCCAGTAGTGGTATTTGGTGATCATACTTGTAGACTAAAGTTTTTAAAACATTCATTTTGTTTAGGAGCAGACGGAACACAATTAATGTTTACAAAAAAACTTAATCAAACATATTTTTATTATGCACTTAAAAGTTTGGATTTTAAAATAAGTGCCTATCAAAGACATTATAAATTAATAAAAGAGAAATCAATTTTATATCCAGAAAATAAAGAAACTCAAACTCGTATTGCATCTGTGCTTTCTTCCTATGACGATCTGATTGAAAAAAACGAAAAGCGAATCAAGATATTGGGAGAAATGGCTCAACTTCTTTATATGGAGTGGTTTGTAAAATTTAAATTCCCAGGATACGAAAAGGTTAAAATGGTTGATAGTGGCACTGACTACGGGATGATACCAGTAGGATGGAAAGTGGTAGAGATGCGTTCAGTTGCAAAAATTATTGATTGTTTGCATACAAAAAAACCAAAACAAATTGAAACTGGGAGAAACTTATTTTTACAACTAGAAAATATTTTAGATAATGGAATGATTAATTTTTCTTCAACTTATTACATAAGTGACGAAGATTATAAGAAATGGACAAGTAATATCGAATTACGAGAGGGTGATTGTGTTGTTACTAATGTAGGTCGCATTGCAGCTTCAGCTCAAATACCTAATGGTGTAATCGCAGCTGCAGGTAGAAACATGACTGTTATACGTCCAGAAAAAATACCAGCTAGTTTTCTAATCCAGTATTTACACTCTAGACATATGGAAAAAGAAGTATCTAGAAAAACTGACGCAGGAGCAATAATGGGAAGTTTGAATGTTAAAAATATTTACTTACTTAAGGTATTAATTCCTGATAATTCTCTACTTGAAAATTATTCAAATTTAGTATCTATATGGAGAAATGAAGCAAACACTCTTCATAAAGATAATTTTATCTTATCCCAAACCCGAGACCTTTTAATTCCACAATTAGTCACTGGAAAACGAGAATTGAAGTAAAAAATAATATGTCAAACAATAATTTTAAATGTAAATACTGTTCACACCATTCAACGATTACAAGTCCCGACCAATTTTCGCACTGGGAACAGATTGTTATAAACGAATCAAAGCACGGATCAATTGGATTTCACTTGTATGCGATTACTTGTCCAAACCCCGATTGTAAAAAATTAACGCTAAAAGTATTATTGACCGACGCTGTTAGAAATCAAAGCACTGATTGGAATTGGAAAGCTAAACAAGTTCATCAGGAATGGCAATTACTTCCAGAATCAGAGGCGATAGTACTTCCTGAATATATACCGGAACCTGTACAGCAAGATTATTATGAAGCTTGTCGGATTAGGGATTTGAGTCCAAAGGCATCAGCAACTCTAGCTAGGAGATGTCTACAGGGAATGATCAGAGATTTTTTCGGTATCAGTAAAAATAGATTAAAAGATGAGATTGATGCTATAGAAGATAAGGTAGAAGCCGATGTTTTCGCTGCTATTGATGCCGTACGAAATGTTGGAAATATTGGTGCTCACATGGAAAAAGACATCAACTTGATTATTGACGTAGAACCAAATGAAGAGAAATTGTTGATTGAATTGATCGAACAACTTGTTGAAGATTGGTATGTTTCCAGAAAAGGAAAACAAGATCGTCTATCAAAAATTACAGCACTCGCTAAATCAAAAGAAGATCAGAAGAAAAATGAAGCAAATTAATTTATGAAAAATTTAAATAAAATACATATTAAGAATAAGACTTTTGAAATAGATGTATTTTTATTTGATGATGTTTTAAGTAATTTAAAAAATAAGAAAAATAAGAAAAGTGGAGAGACCCATTTATCATTATTGCAATCAGGTAGAATAGCTAGAGGACTTAAACACTTACTACAGACACTGCAAGCAAAGGATAAAAATAAAAAAATTGTTCTTTTCACAAATGAAACAAAAACTGACGATGATTGCTGGTATATAAATCTGGATGAATATTCTGGTATTGTTACAGGAAGATTTTACTCATTATATAGAGAAACTGGATTAGATGGAGCTTCTTTTTATCTTAACCAAAAAATTCCTGAACATTTTGATTATATTAAAAATAAAGTTAGTGAAAATCAATTAAAAAAAATTGGTTCTAATTTACCACAAACATTAGAAGATTTAGAAAAAAAAGCTAAAAACAAAAAAGTAATTTTAAAACATACTGCTGAATCTATAAAAAATTTAAAAGATCAAAAAGATGAATTAGCAAAATCAATTAATGAATTGAAAACTATACAGAATGAATCTACCTCAGCTGTGATGAGGGTAAGTCTCAATCAATTAGACGAAAGACTTACTGGAGAGAAAAAATACAAAGAAACGAGTGGAAAAAATAATTGGCAAGACTGGATAAAAGAAAATTCATGGATGATGGGTGTTAATTATCAGGAACCTATTGAAAAAACAAAAATTGGGTTTGATAATATACCTGATTATATGTTTCCAACTATTGATGGGTTTTTAGATCTTGTTGAAATAAAACTGCCTCAACATGAATGTATAAAAGAAGATGAACATCACCCTGGTTCGTTTATGTGGTCAGGAAAAACAAGCGAAGCAATCGGGCAAGTTGTAAATTATTTATCTGAAATAGACAAAAATCACTACCAAATACAGGAAAGGATAAAAGAAAAATATAATATAGATTTAATTGCTATAAAACCTAGATCATATATTATTGTTGGAAATTCTAATAATTGGGAACCAAAATTTAAAAAAGCTCTTAGAAAGTTAAATTACTCTCTACACGGAATAGAAGTACTAACATACTATGATCTAAAATTAAGAGGAGAACAGATAGTTAAAATTTACGAGAAAAAATCATGAACCCATTTAATGAAGACAATTTGGTAGAAAAGACAGTCATCAAACTCATAAAGGAAATATGGGGTGATTCGAAGTGTCATATCAATGCATACAAAGACGAAGACGATTTGTTACTTGGACGAGACAATCAAGGTGAAGTGGTACTAAAAAAGTATTTATTGCCAGCATTACAGAAAATAAATCCCACCTTACCGGATGATGCACTAGCGCAAGCGATTGATGCTATTACTCGCGATAGATCCAATTTGAGCTTAGTAAAAGCCAATCAAGAGGTTTATAAGCTCTTGCGTGATGGTGTAAATGTAAATGTTATACAAAGTAACGGAGATACGACAAGCGAACGTGCGCGATTCTTTGATTTTGAAAAAGTAGAAAATAATGATTTTTTAATAGTGTCCCAATTGTGGGTAGTTGGAGAAATGTATCCTCGTCGCCCAGATATAGTGCTTTTTGTGAATGGTATACCTATTGTTTTATTTGAACTAAAAGCTTCACACAAAAGTTTAGTGGATGCATATCACGATAATTTGCGAGATTATAAAGACACAATACCAAAACTGTTTTGGTATAACATGGGAATTATTATTAGCAATGGAATAGAAAACAAATTCGGCTCACTGACTGCTCCATTTGAATTTTTTAATGAATGGAAGAAAATTGAAAAAGAAGAAGACAAGCCAAAAACTCATTTATCTACAATCCTTCATGGAATATGCAACAAAACACGACTACTGGATATTTTTGAAAACTTTATTTTATTTGAAGAATCAAAAGGTGGAATAAAAAAGATTGTTCCACGATACTTCCAATATCTAGGTGTAAATCTTGCTTTTAACAATGTAGTGCGTCGCAAAGACTTGGATGGAAAGCTCGGTGTTTTTTGGCATACACAAGGCTCGGGCAAATCGTACTCTATGGTATGGCTCTCACAAAAAGTCTTGCGTAAAGTTACCGGTAATTTTACTTTCGTAATTGTGACAGATAGGACACAGCTAGATGGGCAAGCATATGACAACTTTGCCAATGTTGGAGTCATCAACGAGACAGAGGTCCATGCTGAAAGCATTTCACATCTAAAAGAATTATTAGCACAAGATCATCGTCAGATTTTTACTACTATTCAAAAGTTTCAAGATATTTCCGGTCCTATTTCAGAGCGTGAAGATATAATTGTGATGACCGATGAAGCACATAGAACACAATATGACCGTATGGCTTTGAATATGCGCAAAGCTTTACCAAAAGCATCGTTTATTGGATTCACCGGTACACCCCTTATGGCAGATGGTGAAGCTGAAACAGTAAAAACTTTTGGTACTTATGTATCAAAATATAATTTCAGCGATTCAGTGCGTGATGGTGCTACTGTGCCCTTGTATTATGAAAATCGAGTGCCACGACTAAAAAATGTTAATGCCGATCTTGAGCAACAACTGGGGCAATTGATGGATAAATATGATCTTGATGAAGATGAAGAAGAAAAATTGGAACGGGAGTATTCTAATTTTTATGAAATTATTACCCGAGAAGACAGACTTGATACTATCGCTCGTGACATTGTGGAGCATTATGTAGGGCGAGGTTATGATGGAAAGGCAATGGTAGTTTCTATTGATAAGAAAACTACTTTCAGAATGTATGACAAAGTAAAAAAAGAATGGGACCGTTATATAGCAAAACTCCGAATGGATCTTTCTCGTACCACAAACGAATACGAACATGAAAAGATTTTAGTAAAATTAGAACAACACGAAAAAGTAGATATGGCAGTAATGGTGAGCTTGGGTGGTAATCAAAATGAAATTGCTGATATGGCAGAATTCGGAATTGATGTATTACCAATTCGTGAAAGAATTATTAAAGGAAATTTAGAAGAAGAATTCAAAAAGCCAAACAGCAACCTACGTATTATTTTTGTGTGTGCCATGTGGATGACCGGCTTTGATGTGCCTAATCTTTCTACTTTATATTTAGACAAGCCATTAAAAAATCATACTTTAATGCAAACTATTGCTCGCGCAAACCGTGTAGCTGACGAAGGCAAGAAGAATGGGTTAATTGTAGATTACATCGGTGTGTTCAAGAACATTGAGCGTGCCTTAGCATTATATGCGGCCAATGGAGTAGATGAAGACGATATAATCAAAAGCAAAGACGAGCTTTTGAATGATTTAAAACACTCACTCAAAAAAGTAAAAGAATTTTTGAAAGTTGAAGAGATAGAATTAGATCCTCTACTCGAAGCTCCAAGTGAACAAAAATTATTACTCTTAGAAAAATATGCCAACACAATAATAGACCAGCAAGAAAAGAAAAAGGAGTTTTTAAATCTTGCAAGCGATTTACAAGGTGTTTATCGTTCAGTACTACCCGATCCAAATGCAGAAGATTACTACAAAGAAGTGACAGCTATCCGTGTATTAGCTTCACGTATTCGTGATGTAGGGTCACAAAGCATAGATGTTTCTCAAGTAAAAAAAGATTTGGAAGATTTGCTCGATAAGTCAATTCAGACCGGTGAATATATCATTTCTGTACATAAAAAGATAAAAGACTTGAGCGTCCTTGATGCTGATGCATTGCATACTTTTTTTGCAGGTTTAGACAATAAAAATCTACAAGTAGAAGCAATGTCGGCTGAACTTGAACAAAAAATAACGGAAATGGTAAAGAGAAACAAAAAGCGCGCAAAATTTATGGAAAGACTTGTGTCGCTGTTACAAGAATATAATACTGGTGCTCACGACGTGGACCAGCTATTTGATGACCTTGTTTCGCTTGCAAAAGATCTGAGTGAAGAAGAGCAAAGATCGGTAAAAGAGAATTTGAGTGAAGACGAATTAGCAATTTTTGACTTGTTAGTGAAAGAAAATTTGAATCCAGAAGAAGTGGCCAGTATTAAAGGGGCAACACACGAATTACTAATAAACCTTAAACCATTACTTGTACCGCACTGGAGGGACTTTGAAACAAACCGTGCTGGAGTAAAGATCGCTATATCAGATTTATTATTTACAAAATTACCAGAGCCAACTTATACAGAAAAAGAATGTGAGCTAAAAGGATTTGAAATTTATAATTTTGTTTATGAACATTTCCAAGACGTAGGTAGATTGGATTATGCTTAATGAATAATTATGGAAAATAAAGATCTAGAAAAAATAATAAGTAAAAACAAGTTGGTTGGAAAAATTCACTTCGCAATTATTTTAGTAGATAAAAATATAATGTTTCGTGTTTTTCCTTTGTATATAAGATATTCAAAAAATGACAAGGTAATAGCTATTTTATTTTTTAGTGGTAAATTTGTAAACTCAGGTGAGTTAGTCATGGGACTAAATTTAGATAAAAAACCCAAACTAACAGGATTTAAGGATGCTAAATTTATGAAGGATTCTAATCTAACTTATAGTTACATTTTTAAAGAAACAGCAGTTTCTAATAATTTTATTTCTAAAATAATTAAATTAATTAAATAATTTTATGTCTGAATACTACAAACCAAATAGAGGATCAGCTTGGAATTATGGAGGCAAACAATGGAAACTGAGTCGTTCCAAAATTGATTTGTTTTTACAGTGCCCTCGATGTTTTTATATAGACAACAAACTAGGTACAAAGCGTGTACCAGGGTTTCCTTTTAATATAAACACTGCCGTTGATACATTGTTAAAAAAAGAATTTGATATTCATCGTGCAAAGGGAGAACAACACCCGTTACAGAAAGAATACAAGATAGATGCTAAGCCTGCACCTCATGAAGAACTAGATGAGTGGAGGAGAAATTTTGGAGGTATCAGACACGAACATGAAGCAACTGGATTGATAGTCACTGGTGCAATTGATGACTTATGGATAAATAGCAAAGGAGAATATATTGTTGTGGATTATAAAGCAACTGCTGGTGAAAATGCTATTAAAGAACTTAGCGACGAAAAAGAACATCACAAGGGATATAAGCGACAAATGGAAGTTTATCAATGGCTACTTCGGCAGAATGGTTTGAAAGTTTCTGATATTGGGTATTTTGTTTATTGTACAGGAACAACAGATCGAGAGGCTTTTGATAAAAAAATTGATTTTGATGTAAATCTTATTGAATATAAAGGAAAGGATTCCTGGGTAGAAAAAACTTTATTCAAAATTAAAGAATGTTTAGAGAAAGACACTATCCCAAAGACAGGAAAAGACTGTGATTGGTGTGCCTATTGGAACGCTAGAAAGGAATTGGAAAAATAATTATGAAAAATAAAGAGGAAATGTTAAAAACATTTAAAGAAAATATATCTATAAATAAAATCTTTACAGATGAAAGCACCATTGATATTCCAAAGGATCGTTCAGACTTTATTTCTTATGTTGAGTTTATAAAATATTTTAGTGATTTAAAAACAATTACAAAGCATAATGTAATTATTGGAATTAATTTTACTTATGGCTGGATGCCAACAATTTTTGACTTTCGATCTAATGATATAGAGTTAGTAACAAATATCTTAAATAAAGCAAAACTTGGAAAAATTCCACATGAAAACGAATTAGAAATACTTAGGAAATGTTTTAATAATTCACTAGTTGGAACATCTAAGCTTTTACATTTTATAAATCCTAACATCTTTGCAATATGGGATAGTCGTGTTTTTCGTTATTTAACAAATCAAGAACCCCATTCTTATAGATTAGATAATTGTAAATCTTATTTAGATTATCTTGAATTTCTTAAATACTTAACAGAGCAACTAGAATATAATAGAATTCATAATTCTATTATTAAAAAAATTGGATATGAAATGACTAAATTTAGAACAGTTGAATTAATTATGTATTTAAAAGGGAGTAAAGATAATAGTTTAATAAAATAATTTATGGATGAAGAAACTTTTGAAATAGCTAAAGATAATGATTTAAGCTTTGAAGAGGCAGAACAGCTTCAAGAAGTTATTGACGATACAGGACTTGATGCGGAAGATGCATTAGAAATTTCGCAAGATTTATAATAATATAGCTGTTGATAACTCGACTACACAAATTTTATGATCTAAGCTAGGATGGCAGAACCTCTAAAAAAGAGGTATAATTTCTTTACAAATTAATAGACGACCTAACCCCTTAGAATTTCTAAGGATATGGTCGAAAGTCCTATCAAGCGTAAAAACCCCGTCATGGGTTCGCTTGATAGGCCATATTGGGAAACCAATATGAGAGGCTTCGGTCTCTGCCCGTGATGGGATTTTGCGTCTCTATCGGTAATTATTAAGACCTATCAAGTACCTTATGAACCCAGCAGAAGAAATAGTAAAATTTTGGTTACAAAATAAAGGGTGTTTTATGCAGTCTTCTATTCGCTTACCCAAAAACAAGGAGATAGACATTTTAGCTGTTGATGAGAATGGAAATAAAAGTCACATAGAGGTATCCGTTTCTGTGAGAATGGCTAATTACACATTAAATGCAACACAAAAGGCTAGAGAAGTTTATGAACATAAATTTAACTCTGTAAAAGAGGAGGTGAAAAATAGAATTGGCAAAAAGTACCAAAAGAAATTCATTGCTGGTAATGTATCGTATAAAAATAAAGATATAACATTAGAGTTTACGGAGGAATGTAAAAAATTAGATATTGAAGTGATTCTTTTTAAAAACATTCTCAATGAAATTAGACCTTTATTGGGAACAAATTCTCATTTGAATTCAACGATTAAAGCTGTTCAACTAACAGAAGTTTTTGAAAGAAAATAAATTATTCAAACACATTTCGATTTGAATTATTAATGACGATCGTTTTTAAGTTAGTATCGTTAACAGTTGGTACGCTTATATGATATCCAAGTAATCCAGCATGGATTCTATCTGCTTTTTCTTTTTTCTGCCTTATCTTTTTGTTTTGTTTTTTTACTTCTATATTTTCCGAATTATCATAATTCTTAATAATATTAATAACTCTATTTTCTCCAATAGTTAATAAATATTCTCGTTTCCAAACAGCCTCGTCTGATATTGTTTTCTTAAGTTTTCCGATATTCGCCATTGTTTTAAACTTTTCTAGCCACATAATTTTTTCATTATCATCCAACAATGGATATGCTCTAAAAATACCATTCATCTTTTTTTCTTTAATTTGTTCTTTGAGTTTTACAAGCAATGAATCTCCACTAATTAGATTTCCTAGGACAATTATTCTAGTATCTTCATTACCTAATGGAAGGATTTCACTCACAAAGCGGTTGTACATATTTTCACTTATCTTTTTATCTTCAAATGAAAAACTATCTTCTAGATCATCACAGATAATTAGATCTGGTCTGTTAGCTCCGTATTTAAAACCACGTACACTTTGTTCTCGCGAAACACAAACAATCTTTGACCCATGATATTCAAGTTCCAAGGATAATTTTTTCCAAACTGATTCATTCCCATGAAAAGGTCCGAAGTCTTCTTTTAGTAAAGGGTTGTGTTCCAGTTCTTCTTTGATGTTTGCAAAGTGAGTTTTGGCTTGCTCTTGGGTTTGCCCAACAATAACAATAAATTTATTTTGTCTGGTACCTAAAATTGACCACAGAGTGTTTGTAGTATTCATTATTGTAGATTTTCCAGAATTTCTGAAAGCCATAATTGTTATTAATTTGTTTCTTGAATCACGCAACAATTTAAACATATCTTTCTGAAAAGGTGCTAAAGGAAACTCCATATACTTACGCATATATATTAGGAAAAACCATAACGGATCTTCGTATGCCAATTTTTGTCTCAATTTTTTATTCTGAACAATTAAGTCTAATTCTTTTTTACTTATTTCTTTTCCCATAATTTTTTATACCTCCAGTAGAAAAAGTCAAAGCTTTCCTAAAGAGCTTTTCTTCTCGAGGATTTAGATCAACATCAATAGGTCTAACTGTGTCAATTTTATACTTACTACCATAGATTGGGTGGTGATGTTTTAACCATGTGGTAATAGCTGGCATTTTCTTTTCTCTAATAAGCTGGATAATTTGCGATTCACTCATGTCATTGATAAATTCAAAACCTTGAGCAAGTGAAGCTTCAGTTTGTCGAAGAAAATTAATATCTTCTTTTCTCCAACGGTAATATGTAGCTCTGCTAACACCAGCTTTCTTGCAAGCTACTTGGATAATCGGCATCTCCTTGAGAGTTTCAAGGAGTGCCAATTTATCTTTTTCAGTTCTCTCTTCAATAGTTGGATCAGTTTCCATATATTTTCTTTGCAGTTAATCCTGTAAATTTTTCCCATCTTTTTAGAATAACTTCTGTGTAGACTGGAGACTTTTCCATAAGATAACAACGGCGATGCATCTTAATTGAGGCAATTAAAGTGGATCCTGAGCCTCCAAATGGCTCAACAATGAGATCATCTCGTTTGGTGAGTACTTTGATATATGGGATGAGAATTTCAAGGGGTTTGGTGCCGAAAATAATTGCTTGACCAGAACTTTTTTCATCGGATGCTTTAAATTCGATAAAGTCAGTTGGACAATACTTTTTTCCTTTACCATAGCTTTCCCAATGTGGACGACCTGAAGTTGCAAATAAAGCTGTTTCATAATCTGTCTGCAATAACTCATCTGATTCAGGTTCTTCGTTCAATTCGATCTTTCCCGAAGTACCAAGCATAGCAAAATCATATTTGTTGAAGAATTTATATTTTGCTGAGAAACCTTGAACACGATTAGGTAGATGCCACACAACTGTGTTTCTATACTTCCAGTGTTTTTCCAATTCATTCCAAATAGTACGAAGATTTTTAGGATTTTCGTATATCATGATTGAAAAATCTTCTTTCTGAATTTTTGCAATATTTGCCATCCATAATTCAGTAAAGTTATCAGGTAAAGATTCTGTACCTAAATAAATACGATCACGCTTTAATCCAAATCCTTCAGTTACTTTTCCATTTTTTTTCTTTTTACCGTTAAGGTAATCAAGAATGTAAGGCGGATCAGTTAGACACATATCTGCTTTTTCATTTTCCATTAGTTTAATGATGTCTGTTTCGGACATTGAGTCTCCACACATCACTCTTGACCCATCAAGTTCATAAACATCGCCCTCTTTCACATTTATCTGATCTATCTTCAACTTTTTCAATTCGTTGTTGAGATCAAATTCTTCTGGTGTAGGTTCTAACTCAAAAATTGAATCAAGGTCTTCGCTAGAAAAACCAATATCTGATAAGAATGTCTCATCAAACGTTTTAAGAATATCCCAATCAAATTCGCCAGTGTTTTTGTTTAAACGAATATTCAATTCTTTCTCTTTTTCAATATCGGGAATATTAATATAGACTACTGGTACATTTTCTATACCTAGTTCTTTTATTACCGACAACCTAAAGTGTCCACCGATAACAATATTTTTTCTTTCTTCTGCAGAGTTTACTAGAAGCGGATCAACGATTCCATATTTTCTAATACTTTCTTTTAATTGATTTTCTGCTTCTTTATCCCACTTGCGGGGATTGTAATCTGAGGCTTGGAGATCGTTTACAGATACGTACACAATATTTAATTTATCCATAATTTTAAATTATAAATTAGCTATTAAAAAAACAGACCATTCACATACGTGTTGGTCTGTTTTAGGAGAATTAAAAACTCAACTAAAATAACAAACTAATCACATATGTGAAATGTTTATTACTTCAGCAAAATTTTTATCTTCACCTGATTCGCTTTTAGTGTCTACCGTTAAATTCAGATAGCCTTTACGAATTTTTGATAATAGAATTTAAAAAAGTGCTTGACTCTACGATTGTTGGAGAGTGAGAATTATTCAGCTCATTACTTTTCCTTCAGTTGGACGTGTACGGGCTTGTTCACACCTACAAAGCCAAAGTGAGACTGTAATAGATTTCTCAAGATACTTATTAATTAATTGGTGCTATTTACAGTAATATTTACTGTAATATACCTGTAGTATATCACATTTTTGACTCTTTTTCAACAAAAGAGTGGTAAAATATAATATATGGATGAAGAAACATTTGAGCTGGCTAAAGAAAATGATTTAAGTTTAGGTGAAGCAGAAGAGCTTCAAGAATTTATAGATGACACTGGGCTTGAAGGTGATGAGGCTTTGGAAGTTTGGCAAGATTTATAAGATAGTACTTTTTATTAGGTGTTGATATAATAAAAATATGTTTAACAAAAAAGATATAAAAGGACTGGAGAATAAAATTGATGAATTAACTGAAAAAATTAAGTTAATTTATGAGCGTCAAAATTCACAATATACAGATATTATGCTGAAGTTAAAAGAACTAGAAGATGTAATACAAGAAGGAAAAACAGAACCAGAAGATAATCGCTCAATGGAGGAGTTATATGATCTTGCACTAAAGACAGTTTCAAAAGCAGGCAAAGCATCGACTTCGTATATTCAGCGAGTTCTTAAAATTGGATATATTCGTGCAACTAGAATTATAGATTTACTTGAAAAGAAGGGAGTCATAGGGCCAGCAATTGGTGCTAAGCCAAGAAAGGTTTTAGTTAGGCCTGAAAGGGAATAATCTACTTAGCATATGGAAAATCCTTATCATATAATATTTAGAAGAATATCTTGTGGTACAAAATGTGGTACGCCTTTTATTCAAATGGCACAAGCGAGAAGAGAAGCTTATCTTGCTTTAAGTAAAGAAGAAAAATTAAAATGGTTAGAAGAAAAGGAGAAACGGTTAGAAGAAGAGAAAATTTATCAAAAGAAAGAGAATTTTTTAAATATAATTAGGACTATTTTACTTGTTATGATAATCATTGGAATTATTTTAATTTGCACCCAAAGATTTTGGGTAGATTCTCTGGTGAATTTCATCCTAAAATATAATATTTAAATAATGATGTATTATCTCTATATTCTTAAATGTGCTGATGATACTTTATACACTGGAATTACTTAAGTATAATATAACTTTCATAGGTTTTTTATATCTTAATGCCTTCATAAAAACTTCCATTCAAATAACACTTTACGCCTAAAGTACTTGCGTCAAAATGAGGATGTGGTAATTCTTTTGGATTTACCCAATTCCAACCCTCACACTTTTCTGGCTCCATATTTTTTAATTCACCAGAGTATTTTGTTACCAACAATATGATAGATATATAATGTTTTCCTTCTTCTTTGAATGTTTCTAGATTATTGGTGATGGCGATTACCTTTGGTTCCAAAATATCTAAATCAGTTTCCTCTTTAATTTCTCGAATGGCTCCTTGTTCAAATGTTTCTCCCAAATCTAAATGACCACCTGGAATTGAATACTTCTGTGCGTGACTGCCTTTTCTTTTACCAATCAAAATATTGCCATCTTTATTGACAATGATTATTCCTAGACCTACTTTTGGATGATTTGTTTCCATAAATTAATTCATATTTTTTCTAATTCTAAAAATCTACCATCACCAGTCGGATGAAGTTTAATCGCTTTAATAAACTTATTGATCTTAAATTCTCTCCATTTAGCTTGTACAGCAGAAGGATCTATCAACCTTATTATGTCTTTTGTTGGATAAATTCTATCTATAACACATGCATGCCCATTGTTATTTTTAGTATTATTCAAAACATCACTATTTAAAAGAACAATAATATTTCTGTCTTTTTTTACACTCTTAGAAAGATAGGAAACTATCCCATTTTTTGTCTTAAAATTTTTGATTGGATAAGCATTTACTTTAAGAGGAATTTTTAATTTTTTAAAAACTGAATTAATCTCATATTGTTTTTTACTTAACTGGGTTCCATAGCCAGCTCCTGGTCTTTTGCCAGTTCTGACATTCCAAAATAGATTCTTCTTTTCTTTGTCTAAAATAAGGCCAAGATAATAGCCCAATAGTTCTTGTGGTATAAGGGGTATACCTAATTTGTACATAACGACACTTATGCTGGTTGGTACACAACAAGAGTTCTGTTGGGTTAATGGCATATACCTTGTGTCTTTTGGTATGACATTTTTCATATTTTTATTATAACAAATTTTACTTTTTATTTTTAGTCTCTCTTTTCCTTAACGAAGAAGCACGTTTAATTATATCTTCACCATACTTTTTCCTTATCTTATCTGCTGCTTCTTCTACAACAAGATTGCTAAGTTTCTTTTTTTGCCTTCCAAATAAATCCAATGGAACTTCTTCCTCACGTATTAGATTATGTAATATCACTCCTGTTGACCTTATTCTTTTCTTTGCTCTTAAAAGTTTTAAAAATTTTGGCTCAAGTGCATCTAAAATTACTCCCGGATCAGCTGTATATTCTGTTAACTTAACTTCATCAATATAATACTTAAATTCACTAGTCTTTACAAAAAATGATACTTTGTTACTTACAAGTTTAATTTTTCTTACGTTTCTACATGCATGTTCTGCATTTTCTGATATTTCTCTCCAAATTATCTTTGGATCAGTGGAAGCAGGATGAAAAGTAGAAGTTGATTGAATGGATTTTTGATCACGGGGATTGATGTTACTTTCTACTTCTAGTATTGGTTCTCCGCCAAGTTCTTTTTGTAAAACAAGAAGTGGTTTACTAAACTTCTTTTCAATTTCTTTTTCAGGATAATTAACAAAATCATATGCGTTTTTAATTCCAAGCCTACGAAGATCCGGAACTGTCTTTCTACCAATACCCCAAATATTATCTATCAGTGTAGCTTTGAGAGCTTTTACTTCATCTTCTTTTGAAAGTAACATTACTAACCCATTTGGTTTTTCAAGTTTAGATGCTTGCTTGGCAAGAGCTTTAGTTTTAGCAAGTCCAATAGAGTATGTTACATGTAATGTTTCTTCTATTTCTTTTTTTAATGCAGTTAATAACTTTTTTTCTCCACCAAAATATTTAACTTCAGAAGGTTCTACTAGAGCAAAACATTCGTCAATACTATATTCTTCAATTGTGCAAAAATATTTTAAAAGAATCTCGTGCATTCTCCTTTGAATATCATGATATAGATCAAAGTGATGAGAAAGAATTACAACCTGTGGAAATAGTTTCTTTATTTGAAAAATTGGCATTCCTCTGGTTACTCCAAGTGCCTTAGCTTCAGAGCTCATAGCAACAGCAATTCCTCGATCTCCGCCTACAATTACCGGAAGGCCTTTTAGTTCAGGATGAACTGATATTTCGCATGCAACAAAGAATGAATCTCCGTCGGCGTGTAGATATAGGTTTTTTGATTGTTTTATCACTTAGCTATTGTACAACTTTTTTTATTTATAAATTATTTTGTTATTTTTATTAAATTAATATAGTATTTTTATACTATTTACAATTTATTATATATGTGCTATTATGTATGGCAGTATTCTGCTCTTTGAAATTTGATTTTTCTTTGCTTGTAGGGACATTTTTGTTTCTTTTTGGAGATAAAAATGTCCCTAAAATCAAAATGTATCACAAATAAAAGGTTCTAAAATGAATAGCTTGGGCTTTAAAATTGGTTCAACCATGGTATTTCTCGTTATTTGGTATTTCTTAACGGAATACTTTTTTATGCCGGCGTTTGCCTTTAACCTATCAACAGGTATCTATTGGAATATAGTTATACTGTCAGCCATATTAGCGTTAATATGGTCAGTAGATCTTGACTCCATTAGTCTTGAGATTGAGTTAAATCCAGCTTCAGGTGCTTTTTCTGGTATTGCAATTTTTGTATTTATCGGGATCATAATTATCGGTCAAATATTCTCAACTTCTGGATGTTTACATTCAGACAGTTATAGAAATCTAATCGGTAAAATTGAGGAAACAGAATTTACAGCAAATGTTCAGCCAATTGCAATAAATCAAATGTTGATCGTTGATGAAGAAATTGCAAAACGCGTTGGTGAAAAAGTTTTGGGTGCAGATCCAGGACTTGGTAGCCGCGCTGAACTCGGAGAGTTCACTCTTCAGGCGGTAAAAGGTCAATTGTATTGGATAGCTCCTCTTTTGCACAGTGGATTTTGGAAATGGAATACTTTTGGTGATCAGGGCACTCCCGGTTACGTAAAAGTGTCTGCAACAAATCAAGATGACTATTCTCTAGTCACAAATGTCGATGGTAAAGATTTGCACGTTGTATATCAACCAAAGGCGTGGTTCAGCCAAGATTTGGAACGTCACATTTATATAAATGGTTTTCGTTCCATACTCTATGGTGATTACACCTTTGAAGTCGATGATAATTGGCATCCGTATTGGACGGTAACAGTTTATCAAACAAGAATTGGCTTTGGCGGAGATGATGCAGTCGGAGTACTGACAGTTGATCCTCAAACTGGTGAGGTGAAACAGTATGATATAAAGAATGCTCCAACGTGGATTGACAGGATTCAGCCAAAGCAATTTGTTTCAAAGCAAGTTGATGACTGGGGTAATTATGTTCATGGCTACTTTAATTGGTCAGGAAGCGACAAAATAAGAGTTGCAGAAGAAAGCTCGTTAGTTTTAGGTAGTGACGGGCATGCTTACTTTTATTTCGGTCTTACTTCCGAAGGAAATGACAATTCTACGGTAGGATTTGTAATGGTTGATACCAGAACAAAAAAGGCACATTGGTTCAAGCAATCAGGGGCTACTGAAAAAGCAGCAAGAAAATCTGCTGAAGGAAAAGTTCAGGAGAAAAAATATGTTGGATCCGACGGTGTAACATACAATGTTGACGGTCATCCTACATATGAATTTCTTTTGAAAGACGAAGGCGGATTGATGAAACTTGTTTCTCTGGTAAGTGTTCATGATCATACTATTGTGGGTGTCGGAGAAAGCCGGCAAGAAGCCATACAAGATTATCGAAGTCAGATGACTAATCGTGGGAACAGTGTTTCTCTTGCAACAAGCGATATGGAACAAGTAACTGTTACTTCCAAAGTACTAAGAATTGCTCCGGAAATAATGAAAGGGAATACTTTTTATAGATTCATTCTTGAAAAGTGTCCCAATACATTGTTTATCGCAGGAACAACAGTATCGGAAGAGCTTCCTCTCACAAAAGAAGGAGATGTAGTGAAGGTTCACTACACATTGCTAAATTCTAATGGATCAATTTCTATTATGAATTTCGACAACCTGGCATTGTTGATACAAAAAGATCCAGTTCAGGTTCAAAATGAAACAAGACTGGATTCATTAAAGGAAAAATCGATACAAGAAAAATCAACAAAGGTGGTTGATGATAAGATAAATAATCTTACAAATGAGCAAAAGAAAAGATTATTAAAACTTATTAAGTAAAAATATTTCGTTTGTTTAATTTTCGTCCGAGTGGTATTTTATCACTCGGACGATTTTTTTTTATCTAATTTTCTAAAAATGATATAATAAAGTTATGCAAAAAATAGCAACACGTGTTTTTATTTATTCATCAATCGTTTTTGGAATTATAGGTATTTTGGTTGTGATAACTGGTTCTGGGCCAGATTCGTCAGATTTAAAAATAAGTGAAATATTAATTAGGCTCCTATTTGCAACTGTCTTTATTATATTACCTTCATTTGCGTTAAGTCTCGCTGGTAAGTATTTAAATGATAAATCTTAACTTTGATTAATAGTTTTTAATTGTGTTTTTGATATAATCAAGAAATGGAAGAATATTTAGAATTTGCAAAAAATTTAGCCGAAGAAGCCGAAAAAATAGCTTTAAAATATTTTAGTTTTGAAACTGACACTACATGGAAAGAAGATAACACTCCTTTGACTATGGCAGATACAGAAATTAATGATTTAATTATTAAAAGAATAAATGAAAATTATCCTGAACATAGTATTTATGGAGAAGAAAAAAGTGACAAGAAAGAAAATTCAAAATATATTTGGGTTTGTGATCCATTAGATGGAACTATTGGTTTTTCTTGTGGTTTACCAATATTTGTTTTTTCTATCGCATTAGTTGATCAATCAAATGGTCAACCAATTTTAGGTGTAATAAATGACCCCGTGATGAAAAATATGTATTGGGCAGATAGAGGTAGTGGTGCATATAGAAATGGTAAAAAAATATTTGTTTCAAAAGAAAACACTTTTAAAAATGGATATTTACTTACTGGTGCTTCAGGGAAAGATGTTGGTTTTTCTAATTTGCCAGTTCATAAATTATTAAATGAGAAGAAAGCTCATGTAATGAAATTTCCTTCTTTTATTTACGGTGCTATTCAAGTAGCTAACGGGAAATTTTTAGGAGGTGCACTTTATGGTAAATATGCTCATGATGTTGCAGCTCTAAAAATTATTACCGAGGAAGCTGGAGGAAAAGTTACTGATTTAAATGGAGAAGAAAGAAGATATGATCAAGATGGAATAGGATGTATTGTATCTAATGGAATATTACATAATGAAATTTTAGAATGTGTGCAGGCTGGTAAATTTTAAATAAAATAGTTGACTTTTTGTAAATAAAGTAGTATTATATATTTAGTTATATAGGTTCTTTGATATTGATTTGTTGGGTCATTTTTGTTTATTTTGTAAGCAAAAATGGCTCAATAAACATAAATTAATTTAAAACAAAATTGAAAGTATAGAAATGAGAAAAGTTCAAATTTTTTTTGCAAAGGCACTGATTATTTTATCAGTGTTGCTTGTGGATATTTTGGGTTATTATTTTTCAAATGAAAAAAATGCGTTTGATTTTACATTTAATCATACGTATTTCCCTGGATCGATGTTTGTTTTTTGTTTGTTGTCTTTTTTCGTATTTTTGAAAATAGATATGGCAAATTGGAAAAACAATAGTCTTTTGGGAAAGCCATTTCTTCGCTCAGAAATTAATTGGAGAAAGGAGTACAAAAAACATCTTAAGGACAAGAATGCCGCTATCCCTTTTAGCCCTATATCTGGGAAAAATGAATGCTCTTGTTTGTTTTGTTTTTATCGCGATGGTAAGAATAATCCTGATAGGGACTGCCGAATGAAAAACAATGAAGCAAAAATCTTTTTTGGATATTTGAAAGAGGATTTTTTACCTCCAACAATTTACAATAAAGAGGTGGGGTATTATTGTCCTTATTGGAAATTCTTTCTTACAGAATAAAATTTAAGGCTCGTTTGTTAGATGAGAAAAAGTCTCGTCTTACAACGAGCCTTTTTCTTTTTATTTTAAATTTATAAAATTGTGGTAAAATGAAAATATGAACGACTCGGATATTATTTTAGAATTTGGGATAAAAAGAGAAAATGAAGAACGTAGGGATGGGGGATGTGCTGTTATTTTTGATCCCACTAGTCAAAAATATGCTGCATATAGACATCTTAAAAGTGGAATGCTGGGACTTTATGGTGGAGGTTTTAATGAAGGAGAAGATGAAATAGAAGGCACTTTGAGAGAATTAAAAGAGGAAAGTGGATTATATGATTTTTTATATATTGAAAAAATAGATAGAGTTTTAGCTCATTATCATAATATAGGTAAAAACATAGATCGTGTAGCTTCAGCTACTTGTCTTTTAGTTATATTAAAAAGTTCCAAATTACAACCTACACAATTAGAAGAACACGAAAAATATGAACTAGAATGGGCAACTCCAGAAGAGCTAATTTCAATTTGGGAATCTCGTAATGAAATAAAAAACTATGATCACTGGATTTATTTTTTGAAAAAAGCTGTGAATCGTGCAATTGAACTTGGTTATGACACTACAAGTTTAAAAATGTAATATAATAATTACAATGGATGAAATAGAAAAAATTAAAACTAAAAAAACTGTCTTTGAACATGCTAGGAATTGGTATGGCCGTTTTGAAAGACCTATCTCTTCAATTTCTCTTATTACTGGGTTCCTTTTTGATGCAATTACATTAAAGCGTGTTGATACTCTTTGGGAAAATTTATGGGTTTTAGGGCATCTTTTGATAGTTGGAGTGTTTATTATACTAATACACGTGAAAGAGAAAGAAGAGGAAGATGAAAAGAATCCAAGTAAAGCACATTTTTGGTATGTAAACATTTTGCAATTTTTCTTTGGAGGAATTCTCTCTACATATTTAGTCTTTTATTTTAGAAGTGCTGATATTTTTGTGACATGGCCATTTATAGCCATGTTGCTTGGAGCATTTATCGCAAATGAATCTTTGAAAAGATATTATGTAAGACTTAGTTTTCAAATAAGTTTATTTTTCCTTTCTATATATGCTTTTGCGATTTTCATAATTCCAGTATTGATGCATAGAATTGGCGCAGATGTTTTTATACTTTCTGGTATAGTTAGTCTTATTTTTATAATTATATTTCTGTTAATTTTATTTCATTTCGCGAACGATAAATTTAATGAAAATAAAAAAGTAATTTGGTCTTTAGTAATTGGTATTTTTGCCGTTGTAAATTATTTATATTTTATAAATTTAATTCCGCCAATACCTTTATCACTAAAAGATGCGGGAGTTTATCATTCAATTCAAAAAAATGGAGATGACAATTATACAGTAGAAGGCGAAAAACAAAGTTGGCAGAGTTTTTTTCAAATGTATCAAAGTTTTAAAGAGACAAGTTCTTCTCCTGTATATGCCTTTAGTGCAATTTTTTCTCCATCTGGTTTAAATATAAACATTATTCATGAGTGGCAATATTTTGATGAAAAAACTAGTAAATGGATTAAGGATGCTTCCATAGATTTATCATTAGTTGGTGGCCGCGATGGTGGTTTTAGAACATATTCTATGCGTCAAAATATTAGACCGGGGTTATGGCGTGTGAATGTTTTGACTACACAAGGACAACTCATCGGTAGAATAAGACTAAAAATTGAAAAAGTAGATACAGAACCTATTTTGATAACTGAAACAAAAGAATAAAACATTATGAGTTTTTTTATTTTTGTAATACACTATTTTATATGATAAGAAATGTAAACAAAGAACATAAAGACAAATTAACATTATTAGATAAGGTGGCTATTTTTATTACAAAGATTGTCGGTACAATGTGGTGTGCAATAGCATTCACTATCTTAGCTTTGATAAGTTTTCCTGAAGCAATACACAATGGGACAGCGACAACTATCTCTTGGATTGCTCAGACATTTTTGCAACTTGTTTTACTATCAATCATAATGGTTGGACAAAATTTGCAAAATAGACATTCAGAAATTCGCGCAGATGCAGATTATGAAACAGATATGGATGCAAAAAAGGATGTTGAAACACTGATGAAACGCCTTGATAGTATTGAACAAAACAAACTTGATAAAATACTAGAAATTTTAGAGAAAGATGCAGGAAATAAATAAAGAAATTTTACTTCGTGTCAAAAGCGGTGATGTGGAAGCTTTTGAATATTTACTATCTTTTTATGAAAAAGCTATTTTTAACTATTGCTTAAGAATAACAAAAAATTTACACGAAGCTGAAGATATAACTCAGGAGACTTTTATAAAAGTTTATAAAAATAGAAAAAATATTGATACAGAAAAAAAGATAAAAACTTGGATTTTTACCATTGCCACAAACACAGCTTATGATTTATTAAGAAGTAAAAAAAGAAAACAAGAGGTAAGTCTTGACGAAGAAGATGAAACAATCTCTAAGATTAAAGCGTATTATAGTGAAGAGGGCTTAAATTTTGATATAGAAAAAGCCTTATTAAAGATAAAAGAAGAATATAAAGAAATATTATTGCTTTATTACCAACAGGGTTTTGATTATAAAGAGATAGCCGAAATGCGCTTAATGCCTATAAATACCGTAAAAACACACTTAAGTAGAGGCAAGGAGCAATTAAAAGAAGTGTTAAAAGAATATGGAAAAAATTGATCAACAATTAAATAATCTAAAAAATGTAGAATTTCCAATACATTCTCATCGTCTTATTATGCGTAAAATAAATTACGAGAAAACAAAGCCATTCTTTTTTATAGTACTTAGTTTGCTTGTTGTTAATTTTGTTTTAGTGACATGGCATATCAATAGTAAGCTTGTTGAAGCTGAATTTAGCGACATATTTTATGATTTTATAAATAATTTTGCTTTGAGTTATGCATTTATAAATCCATTTGTGCAAAATTTCTTTGAAGTTATTTCACCTGTAGTGTGTGTTTCATTTTTGTTGAATCTTTTAGGGATAATTTATGTATGCAAAAAAATATTCGCTAGTTCTTTTAGATATAGAATAGGTTTTGAAACAAATTAAATACTTATGACGTATTACCATTAGATGAGGTCGAGAATTAATATTATTAAAATAATTTTAAAATAAAATGACAAATAAAATCAAATTTTCTGTTTTAGTTTTAGTTTTTGGTCTTTTGCTAAGTTCAACAGCATTTGCTCAATCAGCTACATCAACAGATCCTAGTACAGCACCAGCTGCTGTTACCAAAAAGGAATGTGTCGCTAATGCAGTAAGTGCAAAGAATGTTGCAGCAAAAGCTGCAAAAGATGCTTATGCTGCTGCAATTAGTGCTGCAAAAGCTACAAAAGCTTCTTCATTGAAAGATGCTAAAGCTCTTACAGACAAAGTCGCTGCTAAAGCCGCAAAGAAAGCTGCTAATGATGCTTATTCTACTGCATCCAAAGATGCAATGAAAGCAAAAACAGATGCTACTAAAGCTGCAAATGCTGCCTATAAAACAGCAAAAGCTGCTTGTCCAAAGAAATAATCTTAAATTATTTTTGATAAAAAACACCACAAATAAAATTATGTGGTGTTTTTTATTTTTTACTAAATTTGTGCTATTATATACATAATATGCAACAAATTAAAAAACTTATAGGAAATGTAAAATTATGGTCGCTCAGAAAAAAAATAATTTACGGAATTATTTTTTTGGTTGTAGTTTTAATTTTATTTTTTATATTAAAACCAAAGAATAATAGCGCTAATATCACTACAGATATAGCCAAAATAATAAATTTAAAACAGACAGTTTTAGCTACAGGCCAGGTCACTTCAAATACTGATTTAGACCTTTCTTTTTCTTCTAGTGGGGTAGTTCGTTCTGTAAAAGTAAAAGTGGGGGATAAGGTAAGTTCTGGACAGATTTTAGCTACTCTTGATCAAGGAGATGAACTTGGAACATTGACTCAAGCTCGTGGAGCAGTAGCAGCAGCACAAGCTAGATATCAAAGTATTTTAGATGGTGCATCTAGTGAAGAAATTAAACTCTCACAAGTAGCATTACAAAATGCAAAACTCGATTTTGATAGATTAAAATCTCAACAAGAGTTATTAGTTTCAAATGCTTATCATAATTTTCTAAACTCCACCCCAGAAGCATTACCAACCAGCGGTCAAAGTGATTATGTAGCTCCCACAATAAGTGGTAATTATAATAAAGATACAGAAGGAGATATAAAGATATCAGTCTATTACACAGGTAATGGCCCTAGTTTTAATACGAGTGGTATAGCTTCAGGCAGTGGACTTGTCACTACTATTACACCTCAACCAATTGGAGATTCAGGATTATACATTAAATTCCCAAGTACTAGTTCCACCAACATTACTGATTGGACTATAACTATACCTAATAAGAAAGCTCCAGATTATATAAATAATTACAATCTTTATCAAGCTGCATTAAAAACAAAAGATTCTGTATTAGGTTCTGCTCAAGCTGTGATTGATCAACGTCAAGCAGAATTATCTTTAAAACAAGCATCTGCGCGTCCTGCAGACATTGATCTTGCCAAAGCAAATATTTTGACAGCACAAGGTCAATTGGAATTAGCCAGTGCAAATTATGAACACACGATTCTTCGTTCTCCTGCAAGTGGCACTATAACAAAAGTTGATATAAAAATTGGTGAAATTGCTCAAGCACAAAAAAATGTCATGACTGTTCAAGATATAAATAATGTCTACTTAGAAGCAAATATAAATGAGGCGAATATAACAAGTATTAAAGTTGGTGCACCCATAGATATTACTTTTGATGCTTTTAGCACAGATCAGATTTATAAGGGTAGTGTGGTAAAAGTAGATCCAGCTTCTACTATTGTTTCTGGAGTAGTCAACTATAAAATTACAGCAGATATAACAAATGCTCCACAGCTTCGTCCTGGAATGACAGCGAATATGACTATTTTAGTAGGGGAAAAAGATAATATTTTGACTATACCTTCTCGTGCAATTATAAAAGACAATACTGGAAAGAAAACTATTCGCCTTGTCACAAATACTAAAACTAAAGATTACAAAGAAATTGAAATTGCTACAGGCATGGAAGGTGATGGAGGTTTGACTGAAGTGACTACAGGCTTAAATGTAAATGATGAAATTGTTGTTTTAATCAAAAAATAAAATGTTAATACAACTAAAAAATATTATAAAAGAATACGACAATGGTGGCGTTGTCACTCGGGTGTTGCGAAATATTTCTCTTGATGTTGAAGAAGGAGAATTTATTTCAATAATGGGCCCTTCTGGCTCTGGTAAATCTACGTTGATGCACATCATTGGTTTCCTTGATAGACCAACAAGTGGTAAATATTTTTTTGATAATGAAAATATTGAAACTTTTACTGATGATGAACTTGCACGAATTCGTAATGAAAGAATTGGTTTCGTTTTCCAGTCTTTCAATCTTCTTGCAAGAACGACAGTATTGGACAATGTCATTCTTCCTTTGACGTATGGAAAAAAGAAAGATCACATCATGCTCGCGACAAAAGCATTAGAAGCGGTAGGCCTTGGAAATAGATTAAACTTTTTATCAAATCAAATATCTGGTGGACAGAAACAACGTGTGGCTATTGCTCGTGCTCTTGTTTGTGATCCAAAAGTTATTTTTGCAGATGAACCTACAGGAAACTTAGATTCTAAAAGTGGTGCAACTGTCATGAATATTTTAGGACGTTTAAATAGTGAAGGGCGTACTATCATACTCGTCACTCACGATAGAAATACAGCAGAGCATGCAAAAAGAATAATAACGATTAAAGATGGCACGATAATTTCAGACGAAAAAAATCATCACCAAAAGAAAAGTGAAATTATAGAAGATGATTTAGAACTATAAAAATGGTACATCTTTTTAAAAATATAAATACGATTACAAAAAATCTTCTTTCTAGAAAAGCGAGAAGTTTTTTGACTATTTTGGGAATCATTATAGGTGTAGCAGGGGTAATCATAATAATCTCTCTTGGTGCAGGTGCACAGGCTCTTGTATTGGGTCAAATTACAAAATTAGGAACTAATTTAATAGGTGTTTTACCAGGAAAAAGTAATGAAAAAGGTCCTCCAGCTTCTGTTTTTGGTGTGCAAATTAAGACATTAATAAATGATGATTTAGAAGCGATAAAAGATAAAAATAGAGTGCCACATGCGACAGAAGTGGCTGCATATGTTCGTGGTAGCGTGACACTTGTCTCTGGACATGAATCAGTAGATACGACTTTTACAGGTACTGATGGAAGTTATCCTCGTGTTCAAAACGTGCAAATGGATCGTGGTACTTTTTTTACAGATGAAGAAGGACGTACCGGAGCAAATGTAATGGTATTGGGATATGATGTAGCAAATCAATTATTTCCAAATGGTGGAGAACTTGGTTCTATTGTTAAAATACAAAATAGTGGAAATACCTTTGGTAGTATTCCATTTCGTGTGATAGGTGTACAAGAAAAATTAGGTACCGTTGCTTTTCAAAATCAAGACGATCAAGTTTATATACCATTTACTATAGGTCAAAGACAAATATTGGGAATAAATTATATTCAATTTGTTAGAATAAAGACCGATACATCTGATAATGTTAGTAGCACTATAGCTGATGTAGAACGTGTTCTTCGAGAGCAACATCATATAAATAATAAAGACAACGATGATTTTTCTGTGAGAGATTTAGCAGATGCGATAAAGATACTCACAAGTATTACTGATGGACTTCGAATGTTTCTAGGTTTAATGGCAGGTATCTCTTTAATTGTCGGAGGAATAGGAATAATGAACATAATGCTTGTCACTGTTTCTGAACGTACGAGAGAAATTGGCCTCCGAAAAGCATTAGGAGCTACTCCAAAACAAATTCGTAATCAATTTTTAATTGAAGCTGTTTTGCTTACTGGAGTTGGCGGAATATTTGGTATTATCTTTGGAATATTAGTTTCATATATTATAGCACTCGGCGCACGTTATGCTGGATATGATTGGTCTTTTGTAATATCACCACTTGCCATAATACTTGCAGTTTTTGTTTCTACTTTAACAGGTATTGTTTTTGGCCTTTTCCCAGCATTAAAAGCAGCAAAACTTAATCCAATAGATGCGTTGAGATACGAATAAATATTATGAAAGCATATTTTTTACAAGCTATAAGAGGAATAAAACACAACAAAAGTCGTACTTTTTTGACTACTTTAGGTATTATGATAGGCATAGGCACTGTCGTGCTTGTTCTTTCAGCCGGAGAAGGATTTAAAAGTTATATAAATGCACAAGTAGAAATGTTTGGATCAAATACACTTTCTATTGAAACTGTTGTTCCTCCTTCCACAAAAGACAGAAATGCAAATAATAATACTGGCGGAAATTCTGCAAATAATGCTGTTCCTATTACAACATTAAAAAACAAAGATATACAAGATATCAAAACTGTATCAAATGTAAAAAATGCTTATGGTGCGGCTCTTGGTCAAGAAGTGGTGACTTATGGTAATATTTCAAAAAATATATTTATATTTGGTGCTGATGCTTCACGTTTTGATATAGATAAAGGAGTGATTGCTTCTGGACGTCCATATACAGAAGAAGAAAATAGATCTTTGGCTCAGGTGGCTATTTTAGGACATGATATAGCTGTAGATTTATTTGGAGAAAATGATCCATTAGGTAAACTCATTCGTGTTGGTAATTATAATTTAGAAGTTATTGGTGTTTATGAACCAAGAGGAAGCTTGGGTGCAAATGATGATCAACAGATTTTTATACCAATTACAACATTACAGAAAAAATTCCTAGGTATAGATTATCTTTTTTATGGAATAGTTGAACTGACTGATGGAAATAAAGCTGATGCGACAGCCCTCGATGTCAGTGACTTGATTCGTCGCAATCATCACATAAATGATCCGACAAAAGATGATTTTAGTGTTAAAACTCAAGCCCAAAATTTAGATACATTTAATACAATTTTAAGTGCTGTGACTTTTCTTCTTATAGCTATTGCACTTATTTCTCTCGTTGTCGGTGGTGTTGGTGTTATGAATATAATGTATGTCGTTGTCACTGAACGTATAGGAGAAATAGGATTAAAAAAAGCACTTGGTGCACGCAATAAAGATATTTTATTTGAATTTTTAATTGAAGCTGTGCTTTTGACTTTACTAGGTGGAATAATTGGAATTTTAGGCGCGGCATTTTTTGCTTATATTATTGCTAAAATTGCACAAAGTTTTAATTTTGCTTGGAGTTTTATCGTCCCTATTTATAGTGTCGTTTTAGCTGTATCTATCTCAATGATTACTGGAATAATATTTGGCGTTTTTCCAGCTCGTAGTGCTTCAAAACTTAACCCGATAGAAGCATTGAATAAGGAATGATTTTGTTTTGATAAATATATTTTAGAATGTATAATAAAAATATGACTTTTAAGAAAATTGGAATAATTTTATTTTTAATATTCTCTTTGTTTCCAATAAATAAAATACTTGCACAAAATTCTAACACTGGTTTTGTTTCAGGAAATATTTGGTATTCGAAAGATCCATTTGAGGAAGGGGATAAGATAAAAATATATACATTTGTTTTTAACCCTGATACTAAAGAATTATCTGGCACTGTAATTTTCTTTGATAAAACAATAATGTTGGGTAAAAAAGATTTCGTAATTCCTGCCAAAGGAGCAGATGATGTATCGATAGATTGGACAGTGACAGCTGGAGATCATACAATATTTGGAAAAATTGAAAATTCTAAATTTTTAGTTTCAAAAGGGAAGTATGAAGATGTTTACCTTCCAGATAATGAGACAGAAAAAAGCTCACATACTGTTTCTAAAAAAGTAGCTGCTGTCTCTGCAGATAAAACTATTGATTCTGCCGTTTCTTCTGTATCAAATATAGGAAAAACAATAGAAGAAGCGACGCCAGACTTTATTGCAAAGCCTCTGACTTCAACGACGAATGTTTTAGAAAATTTTAGACAAGATACAAATATATCTTCAGAAAATAAAAAAATAGAGGTGCAAAAAGACATAGATTCTTTAAATAATGTTAAAAATCCAAGTACGAATTCAAATAATATTTTAAAACCATTTAAATATGTAGAATTATTTTTCTTGACCATATTTAATTTTATCTTAGGTAACAAAATAGTATTTTATGTTATTTTAGTTCTCATACTTTTCTTTATACTACGTTTTGTTTGGAAAAAAATATTTTAAATAAATTTATTTGTTTTTTAAATTTAAGTGTGTAAAATAAGGTTATGATACTTCGTATTTTAGCTTTTTTAGTTTTGGCACTTTCTATACTTTTTATGCCTTTTTGGATATCTCTTATATTGGCTCTTGCTGGTATAATTTATTTTGCGATATTTTGGGAAAGTGTATTTCTATTTTTTATTTCAGACTTACTTTTTGGAATGAAAGAAATCAAATTTCATAATATACTTTTTGTTTCTACAATAATGATTTTGATAATATTAGTTATAATTGAATTTTTGAAAAAGAAAATTAGAGTTTAAATAATGATTAGAAAAATATTAATAAAACAAAAAATAAAAGACGCAAATTTTTTCGTAGAACCCGATGAGATTTTTCTTGACTCAAAAAATATACAAAATTTTGACCGTCAGCAATTTGAAGGCAGAATAGAAAAACCAATTTCTAAAAAAACTATATTTTTTATTGGTTCTTTTTTCTTAATAATATTTGTAGTTTTTTCTGCTAGACTTGGGTATCTTCAAATAAAAAAAGGTCAGCTTTATTTAAACAGGAGCAACAATAATACTTTGGAAAAACAAGTCATTTTTAGTGATAGGGGAATCATTTATGATAGGAATAAAGTAGAATTAGCTTGGAATAAAAAGGATGAAGAAGCTCCTACAGCCATTCGTACTTATATGTCACCTGGCTTTTCTCATCTTTTGGGTTATGTAAGCTACCCTAAACAAGATGATTCAGGTAATTTTTGGCAAAGTGATTTTATAGGTAAAGATGGCTTAGAAAAACAACATAATGAAGAGCTTAAAGGTGAAAATGGTTCAAAAATAGTAGAAGTAGATGTGCGTGACAAAGTTCATTCAGAAAATATTGTAAATGCTCCTACACGTGGTGCTGATGTTGTGACGACGATTGACTCACGTATTCAGAAACAATTATTTACATTTATTAAAAATTTATCACAAAGTAATGGTTTTGCTGGTGGAGCAGGTGTAATAATGAATGTTCAAAATGGTGAAGTCATAACGTCTACAAGTTATCCAGAGTATGATTCTGAGGTTCTATCTTTAGGAAAAGATTCAGAAAAAATTAAAGGTTATTTTACTGATAAAAGAAAAGTTTTTATTGATAAAACAATTTCAGGACTTTATACACCTGGATCAATCGTCAAACCATTTTTCGCTATTGGGGCGCTCGCCGAAGGTGTCATAGACCCATACAAAAAAATATTATCTACAGGTTCAATTTCTATTCCAAACCCATATCTTCCAGGTCAAAAAACTGTCTTCAAAGATTGGAGGGCTCAAGGTTGGGTGGATATGCGTCAAGCATTGGCCGTGTCTAGTGACGTTTATTTTTATGAAATTGGTGGAGGTTTTGAAGGACAAAAAGGTTTGGGTATAGCTAATATTGAAAAATACGCCCGACTTTTTGATATTGGTCAAAAAACAGATATTGATTTACCAGATGAAAAAGGAGGCACAATTCCTAGCCCTGAATGGAAAATTAAAAACTTTAAAGGTGAGCAATGGCGCATAGGAGACACATATCACACTGCAATCGGGCAGTATGGTTTCCAAGTCACACCTATGGAAATGGCTCGTGCTATTTCTGCTGTCGCAAACTATGGCACGCTCGTTTCTCCACATTATATATTGGGAGATACAGCAAAAGAAAAAGCAGTTTCAAAAATTGATTTGAAAAAAGAATATTTTGATGTTGTGCATGAAGGAATGAGGCAAGGCGTTTTGAATGGAACTTCTGTTGCTTTAAACGTGCCTTATGTGCATGTCGCTTCTAAAACAGGAACAGCTCAACTTGGTGTAAATAAAAATAAAGTTAACTCTTGGATAATTGGTTTTTTTCCTTATGAAAATCCAAAATATGCATACACAATAATGATGGAAGCTGGGCCTTCTACAAATGGAGTGGGAGCATCTTCTATAATGCGTCAACTTTTAGATTGGATGTCTATAAATACTCCAGAATATTTTAAGTAATTTTTTTATTTGCACTTTTGGGTATTTATACGGTATAATGGACGAATGAGTAAAGTAAAAATATTGTTAATATTAGGTATTTGGGTGGCGATATTGCCATATCTAGGTTTCTCATATTCATTTAAAAATAAGCTATTTTTCATTACGGGCTTAGGTATCATTTACTTTGCTTATGTAATGTATAAAAATTCAAAAGCAGGGGAGAAGAAGCAAAAAAAAGTTTGTGATAATTTTTCAGAAAATAGTGATTTTAAAGAAAAAGAAATTATAAAAGAAAGTGAAATAAAGCCAGAAGAAATTCAACAAGAAAATTATGATTCAATTAAAGAAGAAATTTAACGAAATATTTTTTGCCATTTTAAAATATTTTAAAAATAGGCGAGCCACGACTACAGTATTGCTCGTAGCTATTTTTTTTGGTTTTGGTATTTATGTCGGATATCACAATGGACCAGCAATAGACAAAGTTGTCAATGTTTCAAACAAAGAGACAGCTGTGACGACGACAGCTGACTTTGCACCATTTTGGAAAGTTTGGAATAGTATTAATGAGAAGAATCCAGGTGCAAACAAGATAAGTGACCAGGATAAGGTTTACGGGGCTATTTCAGGCCTTGTAGGCTCTTTAAATGACCCATACAGTGTATTTTTCAAGCCAGATGAGGCTAAACTCTTTGAATCTGACATCCAAGGAAGCTTTGGCGGTATAGGTATGGAAGTCGGTATAAAAGATAAAGTACTCACAGTTATTGCACCTCTTAAAAATACTCCTGCATATAAAGCAGATATCAGACCTGGTGATAAAATTTTAAAGATTGATAAAACAATTACTACAAATTTGAGTATCGAAAAAGCGATAAAATTAATTCGTGGTGATGTCGGAACGACTGTAACGTTGACTATTTTCCGTGACGGCGATCAAGAACCACGTGAGGTAAAAATTGTCCGAGATAATATAAACATACCCACACTAGATACCGAATTAAGAAAGGACGGAGTTTTTGTAATTAAACTTTATAGTTTCTCTGCAAACTCTGCTGAGCTTTTCCGTAATGCTCTTAAACAATTCACAACATCAAATACTGATAAATTATTATTAGATCTAAGGGGTAATCCTGGAGGATATTTAGATGCTGCTGTCAGTATGTCTAGTTGGTTCTTGGATGGAGGAAAAACTGTAGTCACAGAAGACTATGGAAATAATATAAAAGCAAAAGAATATCGCAGTCAAGGTTATAATATTTTTACTGATAAATTAAAATTTGCTATTTTAATAGACAGCGGTTCTGCTTCAGCTTCAGAAATCTTAGCTGGTGCAATGCAAGATTACAAGAAAGCAATACTCGTCGGAGATCAGAGTTATGGTAAGGGTTCTGTGCAAGAAGTCGTAAGTGTCACACCCGACACAATATTAAAGATTACAGTAGCAAAATGGTTGACTCCAAATGGAAATTCTATTTCAGAAAAAGGTTTGACTCCTGATTATAAAGTACCATTTACCAAAAAAGATATTGAACAAAAGAAAGATCCTCAATTAGATAAGGCAGTTAATTTACTAAACAATTGGTCTAAATAATATTTAAAAATAATTACGAGCTTAACGCTACATAAAATTATGAAAGTAATATTCTTACAAGATGTGCCTAGAGTAGGCAAAAAATATGACATTAAAGAGCTGAATGATGGTTATGCTCTTAATTTTTTGTTTCCTAAAAAATGGGCAATGCTTGCAACACCTAAGGCTATCGCAGAAGTTGAAAGACATAAAAAAGAAATTGTGATAGAAAGGGAAGTTCAAGAAGATCTTTTAGTAAAAAATTTAGAAGAAATAAAAGGTAAAA
>CAIMAO010000037.1 GCA_903838985.1 uncultured bacterium
AAATTATCTTCTTTTTGCTTTCGAAGCAAGTATGATACAATATCCTTATTAAAAAAATAATTATTCAAAAAATATTATGAAAAAAGTAGAAATATATTCAACTCCGACGTGTCATTATTGTCATATGGCGAAAGATTTTTTTAAGGAGAACAATATTCCTTATACTGAATACGATGTAGCTAGTGATTTAGCTAAAAGAAAAGAAATGGTTGAAAAAACAAGTCAAATGGGCGTGCCGGTAATCGTAATAGATGGAGCTTGGGCAGTAGGATTTAATAAAACTACAGTAGCTAAAGAATTAGGGTTGATATAATATTAAAATATGAAAAATGTTTTCAAAAATATCATTGCTTTAGTAATACTGGGCATTGCTGTTTTTGTTTTTAGAGATTCTCTCACAAAAAGCTATCTTGCGTTGCAAGATAAATATTTTCCTTGCACGAGACAAATTTCATATTCCATTGGTAGTTTTGACCCAAGTTTTGGAATTAAAAAAGAAGATTTTCTAAATGCAATTAAAGAAGGGGAAGATATGTGGGAGACTTCTGTCAGTAAAGATTTATTTATTTACAAACCAGAAGGTGGTGAATTAACAATAAATCTAGTATATGATACTCGCCAAGAAAATACTCAGAAATTAAAAAGTATTGATGATTCAATTCAAAACAACCAAAGTTCTTATGACTTTTTAAAATCAAGAGTAGATACCTTAGAGAGAGAATATAAAGATAAAAAAGCAATTTTTGAATCAAAGGTTGTTGCTTTGAAAGATCGTCAAGGAAGATATAGTTCTGAAAATATTGCGGAATTAAATAGTTTACAAGCAGAATTAAATGCTGATGTTAATAATATTAATGCATTGGTTAATGAATTAAATAAATCTGCTTCTTCTTTCAATACTAAAGTGAAAGATTATAACACTGTTGGCAGTGAGATTGGGGATGAATTTGAAGAAGGGTTATATCATTCCGATAAAAATGGTAAATACATAGATATTTATCAATTTGAAGACAAAGCGAAACTAGAAAGAGTTTTGATGCATGAATTAGGTCATGCACTTGGGCTAGGTCATATAAATAATCCGGATGCGATAATGTATAAATTGAATACTGGAACCAATCTAATTCCGACCAATGATGATATAAACGTACTTCGAGCACATTGTGGATTAAGATAAAAATCTTTTGCAAGATACTTTGAAAAGAAATCCACATTGTTCTATGGATATTTTTGGTGTTCTATTGTATGATATAAATATGGGTAAACCAACGACACCTGAAAATATAATATCCAAAATAATTGAACTTAGATCAAAAGGAAGTAGTATTTCCGAAATCTCTACTTATACGAATAAGAGCAAATCAGTTGTGTCAAAATATATCCAAGGAGTTGAAGTTTTACCAAAATATAGAAAAATTTTAAAGAGGAAACAAGGCGGAAGTAAATATAGAAGCGAGGATCTTTGGATTGAAGCCAACCAAAATGCTCAAAAAATTATAAGGAAGTTGGAACTGCGTGATAAAATTTTCCTTTTGATTGGAATATATTGGGGAGAAGGAACAAAAAGAGAATTAAACATCATAAATAGTGACCCGATTTTGTTGCGCGCTTTTTTAGATTTTATAAAAGAAATTGGGGTCACAAAGGACAGGATAAAGGCTTCTGTGAGAGTATATGAAAACATTAATCAAAATCATGCTATAAATCATTGGTCGAATATTTTAAAGCTAAACAAGAAACAATTTTATAAGGTTGAAATAATTGAAGGAAATAAAAAAGGAAAATTAGAATTTGGAATGTGCAGATTGAGGGTTGAAAAAAGTTCAAAAGAGTTTAAACTGTTAATGTCTCTCATAAATGTGGTAAAAGACAAAATATTGTCCTCGTAGTTCAATGGATAGAATAGCTCACTCCTAACGAGCTGATCCAGGTTCGACTCCCGGCGGGGACACCAATAAGGTATTTTGCTAATGCTTAATGGCTTATAAATTGATATAATTTGATTATGGAAAAAGGACCAATAATAACAGGACAACAAAATACAGAAAATACAAAAGAAAGTAAGGAAACAAAAGGCAAAATAAAAATTAAACTTGCTGGAAAAGAATACGAATTAGAAATAACTTCGTATGGTTTTGAGTACCCGAAACGCATCCAACAAGAAACGGGAATTTTGGGGTATGAGAGAACTATTGTAAAAGAAGAAGAGATTTTAAGAATTACTAAGAAAAGACTTGAAAGTATTGGCTTAGATACAACAAATTGCAACGATTTCGATTCTCTTGAAAAACTGCGAGAAGATGTGTATACAAGTAAAAAAAAGAATTTGGTATTAACTCATATTCTTGGGGTAAAGAATATGAAGAATCTAAAGAAAAATGGTGGAATTACCTAAAGACAGAAGAAGGTAAGATAGTCTTGCGGTCTTGTAGTCCAGGATCTTTTAACGAAGAATTAGATTTGTATTTTTCAAACGGAGAGTTTCCTTCTCGCACTTTTAATTAATCACGTCATGGGGGCTTATGTGAGAAAAGAGCAATCCACAAAACCATTTATTGAAGATAGACTTTTTTTACAAAAACTTTTTGACGTTGAATTAAGTAAGAAAATTAAATTAGGCGGCAATAGGACAATTTCAACAGACGAAAACACAAGCATTTTTATGAATGTTTATGAAAAAGAAAATGGGAAACCAATTGATAAAACTGATGTTAGTTCGCTTTATAAATATAGTGAAAAGATTAAAGATGATGAAGTTTTTTTATTAGGCACAGATGCATTCAATTTATCTATTGGTCGGTTTTGGAATGAAAAATCCACCAATAGTTTAAGCGTTGGTTTTTCATATAAAGACTCTTTTTTCCGAGAGTATCTAAAGAAGGCTTACAAATTCTTTTTAGACAATGATTATGAAAATGATTTATTGGGGATACAACAAGTAATGATGATATTAGTTTTTGGTTCTGATGAATTTATCGCTAAGTTTAAAGAATTGAAGAACAATAAAGATATTAAAAGAGAAGAAGAAGTAAGGGAATTGAATAATTTATTCCTGAAAATCAGGGATTCATTTTTGCCGGATATTGACCAAGAGACAATTTTGTCAGATAAGAAGAAAGAAAGTTCCTGCTGGAAAGATCGTTCGGGCAAAAACGTAACAAAACATCTAGGTCGTGATCCTTGGTTTGGTTACCCTAATTTTCAATTTGATAATAATACACTAGCTGGACTTCAACATGCTCATGAATATGACCGTGGTAATACTTGGGGACGGCAAGAGGTTACAATTCCAATATTTATAAACCACAACGAAATGCCCCAATTAAGCTGGGGGCATGCGAAATATGCTAGTTTAATGAGCAAAAAAGGTTTTAATTATATTGAATTTAAACATGCAGAACATTTACCAGAACCCAAAAATAATATGGTTCAATAAGGGCACAAAAAATTGGATTTTGGAATAAATTATGCTAAAATGTTCCCGTGGAACCTGAAGATAAAAAGTTACTAAAAGAAACTTTTGAACTTGCGAAAGAAAACAATAAGTTGCTTCGTAAGGTTAGAGGAGTTCAAAAATGGCAAGCTTTTTGGAGTGTTTTTAGGATTGTTATTATAATTGGTATTGCACTGGGTGTTGCTTATTATTTAGAGCCATATATGGAAAAAGCAATAACAGTCTTTAATCAAGTTTCTGGTATGAAACAAAGTTTGGATAGTAGTTCTTTGGGTGGTATCTTAAAAAATATCAAGCCATAAAAAATCACCTAACTGGTGATTTTTTCTTTTTGTGCCGAGGGGCAGAATCGCACTGCCGACCCGTCCCTCTTCAGGGGAATGCTCTGCTACTGAGCTACCTCGGCTTATATAGCACTTACAATTATATTACTAAAAAAAGAATGTTTTTGCAATCAAATATATTGTTTTAGTAGAGCAAAAGATGTTATACTGATTATATGGAAGTTTGTAAATTATGTGGTAAAAAATTCAAAGATTATCAACAAACACTTAGAACCAGATGTGGTTCATGTAATACAAAAATTAGAAGATTTAGATCAAAAGCAGCAGCAATTAAATATCTTGGAGGTAAATGTAAAAAGTGTGGCTGGTATGGAAACCAAGCGGCTCTTCAGTTTCATCACTTAAGAGGAAAGGATTTTACTATTGGTAATGTGGCAAATAAAAGTTGGGATTCCATAAAAAAAGAAATAGTAAAATGTGTTTTATTATGTGCAAACTGTCATGCGATTGAACACAGTACAAAACTTGGAGAAAAATTTGTCAAAGAGGCCTTAAATTATAAAGGTAGAACGCTAAAATTTTAAAAATAAAAGAGTGGGTGGTATAATAACAATTATGGAAAAATTTAAATCACAAAATACTTCTCGTGAAGGGAACGATCCAGGACGATCTTTGAATGATTTTGTAAATTATAAAAATTTTTTAGAAAATAAATATCCTAAATTACACACGGAATATAGACTCATCACTGTGGATGGAGTTGATGGCTGTGGTAAGAGTTATGTTTCTGAAGCTATCGCAAGTGAATTAAGAAAAAAATTTGGAGATGACCAAGTTGTTATTGTTGATGTTACTCATTTTCAAGGGACGTTGGGACAAGAAAAGATAGGGGAAGAAAGGGAAAAGAAAAAGAGAAAAAAACTACCATTAAACGATAGTCTTGCATACATGAGTACTGTAAACAGAGCCTACATTGAAGCAATTTGGCCTTTACTTGAACAAGATAAAATTGTTATTGTGCCCAGGTCTGAATTAAATCTGATTCGATATTCGATTGAACACTCTGATAAAAATCCCGAAATGATGAAAAACGAGATGCAAACATTATTGTCTGGTGCTATGACTCACAAGCTTTTTGCTGGAAATAGAATTTTTATAAATGTAACTCCAGAAGACCAAATGGCTATGCTTGAGCTTCGAGGAGAAAATAGTGAATATGACCCGAGTAATATTGATGAATCAAAAAGTATGGTGGAATCTCAAAATGAAATATTTGATTTTACAAAAGCAATTTCTGTTGACAAGGAAGTTAACATTATTGAAGTCGATACTTATCCCGCTGAATCAAAAGAGTTATTTAGGGGTTCTGTTCTAGAAGCGGTTAAAAAGTTTATTATTCCAAACTTAAGATATGAATAATTATTCTCACAAACCGAAGGATTTTTTAGGCAAAGAGGTGAAAATATTTATTGACCGACCACTAGGTTCAAAACATCCTAAACATAGTTTTATATATGAAGTTAACTACGGTTTTGTTCCAAATACCAAGGCTCCCGATGGTGAAGAAATTGATGCTTACGTTTTAGGAGTAGTTAATCCTATCGAAAAATTCAAAGGAATTTGTATAGCTATAGTTCACAGAGAAAATGATGAAGATGATAAACTTGTGGTTGTTCCAGAAGGGGTAAAATTTTCTGATAGAGAAATAATCGAAATGGTAAAATTTCAAGAAAAATATTTCAAATCTGTAATTCTCAGATAAATAAAAAAATACCCCTTGCGGGGTTATTTTTTTTAGATTGATTTTACTTTGACACTGGTTTTTTTGTCTTTGTCTATCTTTGGAAGTTTAACGGTAAGGAGGCCATGTTTTTCTGTCGCTTCTGCTTCTTCTGGATCAATTTCAGCTGGTAGTAGAATGGTTCTTGAAAAAGAACCCCAATACAATTCTTTCGTAAAGAAATTTTCTTCGCTAATTGTGCGAGACTCTTCTCTTTTTCCTCTGATGGTGATCATATCTCGGGCAATCGTTAACTCTAAATCTTCAGGTTTTACTCCTGCTACCATAGTCTGAACAATAATATCATTTGGAGTTTGATAAACGTCAACAGTTAATTCTGCTTCTTCGTTTTCTTCTTCTATCCAATTATTATCTTTCTTATCACTTTTTACGGATATCTTTTTTGTTTCTCTATAATCTTCTTCATCTTCTGCTTTCATACTTCCTGTTAATCTTTCAAAAAAACTTCTTTTTTTATTCATATATCTATTTTAACAAATAATATTAATTTTCACCACTCATTCTTCTCAATTTTTCAAAGAGTAGTAAGTTTATAATTG
>CAIMAO010000038.1 GCA_903838985.1 uncultured bacterium
ATGCACTGAAGCCTTTAAGATAATAGAACAAGAATATCAATTCTACAAAAGAATGAATCTACCCATACCTCACTTATGTCCTAACTGTAGACACTACGCTAGACTAAAACAAAGAAACCCTCTTAAACTCTGGCATAGACAGTGTATGAAACCCAACTGCACCAATGAATTTGAAACTTCTTATGCACCAGACTGTCCTGAGATTGTTTATTGTGAGAGGTGTTATCAACAGGAAGTATATTAGCTTTTCCCCTACACCAGGTGTAGGGAAATTAATAGATATTATTATTTTTTAGAATTTGTGTTATAATATAAAATTGGACATAAAGCTGTCCTATTTTTGGTTTTTTATGGAAAAAGAAAAAGATTATTCAAATTTGCACGTTAAATTAGTGCTTAAATATTATTGGCAAGTAGTTAGGAAATTTAAAATTTCTTTTTTTACTGTTGTCACTTTTATAATAGCTGCTTCTATATTAGATGTCTATATACCACTTCAGTATTTGAAACTTTGGAATGTTTTAAGTGCTAATAATTTTAATGTAGTTTCAATTGCTAAATCAATAATTATATTAATTTTGATATTAAATTTAATTCGTTGGGTTGTTCGTCGAACTTCAAATTTTTCTCTCGATTATTTTGAATCAAATGTAATGGCAGGTCTTAGAGAACAATCTTTTTCTTATATGATTGGGCATTCGCATTCTTTTTTTGCGAATAACTTTAGTGGATCTTTGACGCGAAAAATAAGTAAATATTCTTATGCTTTTGGAAAGTTTGCCGATAGAATGTCGGATGATGGATTACCTTTGGTTGTTCGTGGTATTGGTACAGTTATAGCTGTTTATACTTTACTTCCAAAATATTCTTATATATTAGGAATATTTTGTATTGTGTTTTTATTAACAGCTTTTATTTATACTCGATATAAACTTAAATATGATGTTTTAGCTGCTTTAGCTGATAGCAAGACTAATGGAGTTTTGTCTGATGCCATTAGTAATCATTCTTCTATTCAAATCTTTACTGGGCATTCTTATGAAGAAGATATAGCTGAGAAGACAATACAAAAACAGAAAGACGCAACTGCTTTAAATTGGTATTTATGGGATGGACTTACTGTGATACAAAGTCTTTATTCAGTGACTATTGAATTCATTGTTTTTTGGGTAATTTTAAATGACTGGAAGTTTGCTCTTATTACTTTACCGGTTGTTATTTTACTTCAAAATTATATGGTTCGTCTTACTGAAAACTTATGGAGTTTTGCTGGTATCATTCGTACATTCTATGATAGTTTTGCCGATGCACAAGAGATGGCGACTATTATGGATACACCATATGAAATTATAGATAAACCTACAGAAATTGCTAAAAATATAAAAGGTGAAGTTGTTTTTGAGAATGTCACTTATGTCTATAAAAATAATGATAATAAGGTGTTAGATAATTTTTCTTTGACCGTAAAACCTGGGCAGAAGATTGCTATTGTGGGCTCTTCTGGTGCAGGAAAAACGACGTTTGTGCGTCTTTTGATGAGACTTTTTGATTTGAATAGTGGGAGAATTTTGATTGACGGAATAGACATAAGTAAAATTTCTCAACAGAATCTTCGTGAGCAAATATCTTTTGTTCCTCAAGATCCAGTTTTATTTCATAGAACTTTGATGGAAAATATTCGCTATGGCAGACGTGATGCTACTGATGAAGAAGTGTTAAGGGCTGCACGTCTTGCACACTGTGATGATTTTATAGAACAATTACCACTCAAATATGAAACATATGTGGGTGAACGTGGAATTAAACTTTCTGGTGGTGAGCGTCAACGTGTGGCTATTGCTCGTGCTATTTTAAAAAATTCCCCAATTCTAATTTTAGATGAAGCTACATCTTCACTAGACTCTCAATCAGAATCCTTGATTCAAGACGCATTAATAAAACTTATAGAAGGGAAAACAACAATAGTCATAGCGCACAGGCTTTCTACAATAAGACAAATGGATAGAATAATAGTGTTAGATAAAGGAAAAATAATTGAAGATGGAAATCACGATGAACTTTCAAACAAGAAAGGAGGTTTATATAAAAAGCTTTGGGATCTACAAGCTGGTGGTTTTAAAAATATTATTTAAAAAAATAAAAGCGATGTTTTTGTCGGTACGGATTTTTTGAAGCTTAAAAAATCCTGAAATTCTCGCGCCGTCGCGCTCGAAACCCCTTAAAAACATCGCTTTTATTTCTTTGTGCTTTTTAGAAAAGCTAAGTTTGTTTCGGGATCTAATTTGTTTGCGACTATTATCATTAACTCTGTAGATAAATTTAAATCTTTTTTAATGTTTGTAAAAAGATGTTCATAAGGGTAGGGAGATATCCAAACTGTATTTTTAACACATACGAAATTTGCTTTCTTTAAAAGATAACGTAATGATTCACGTTCGCTTTTTCTATTCTCTGGAAGATCTAGAATTATAATTCTCCAAAACCCATCCCAAATAGTAGATACTAATGCTTCTTCTCCTTCAAGTTTTTTGGAGTTTAATTTACTTTTTCCTTTTTGAGTTAGTTTTAAATAATTTTTATTATCTGATTTAAGTATCTCTACACACCCTGATTCGACTAAATTTTTCATTGAACGAGCAAGAGCATATTTAGACTTCACCCCTTCGCCCCTCTCCGAAGTTCGGAGAGGGGTTGGGGAGAGGTGAATTTCATCTAAAGGTATGGCTGGTTTTTCAGCCAATATTTTAAGTATTTTATTAGAATATCCTTGTTTGCTTGACATAGATATATCTTATCATATATACTATATTTATACAAATAATTCGTGGTCGCAAAATAATAGTTAAATTATTAAAAATTATAAATTAACCTTATAAAATATATGTCAAAAATAATAGGTATAGACTTAGGTACAACAAACTCAGCAGTAGCAATTATTGAAGGAGGTGTGCCAAAAATTATTGAGAACGTAGAGGGGAATCGCACGACTCCTTCTGTGATAGCCACTGCAAAAAATGGTGATCGTATTGTTGGTTTGCTTGCAAAAAGACAAGCGGTTACAAACCCAGAAAATACAATTTCTGAAATAAAAAGATATATGGGTCATCGTTTTGATGATCCTGGTGTGCAAAATGATAAAACTTCTGCTCCATTTAAAATTGAAGCAAGTGAAGATGGTGGAGTAAAAGTAAAAATGTCAGATAAGTATTATCGTCCAGAAGAAATTTCTGCGATGGTTTTACAAAAAATTAAAGCAGATGTTGAAGCGAAATTAGGTGAAAAAGTCACTGAAGCCGTCATAACAGTACCAGCATATTTTAATGATGCTCAAAGAAAAGCAACAAAAGATGCAGGGCAGATTGCAGGTCTTGACGTAAAAAGAATTATAAATGAACCTACTGCTGCTGCTCTTGCTTATGGTTTCAACAAAAAGAAAAATGAAAAAATAGTTGTATATGACTTTGGTGGAGGAACATTTGATGTTTCTGTGCTTGAAATTGGAGATGATGTTATTGAAGTTAAATCAACAGATGGAGACTCACACATGGGTGGTGGTGACATTGATAGAAAAGTTATAACTTGGATTGCTGAAGAATATAAAAAAGAGTCAGGTGTGGACGTAAGGAAAGATCCTCTTGCTCATCAAAGATTAAAAGAAGCAGCAGAAAAAGCTAAACATGAACTTTCTACAACAATGGAAACTGAAATAAATATTCCATTTATTACTTCTGATGCAGAAGGTCCAAAACATTTATTATTGAAAATGTCTCGAGCAACTCTTGAATCACTAGCAAAAGAATATGTTGATCGTTCTATTGCAATCACAAAAAGAGCATTAGAAGCTTCACCATTTAAGATGAATGAGATAAATGAAATCATAATGGTGGGTGGACAGACAAGAATGCCAATGATTGTTGAAGCTGTGAAGAATCTTTTTGGCAAGACACCAAATATGTCTATAAATCCTGATGAAGTCGTGGCTCTCGGTGCTGCGGTCCAAGCAGGAGTACTCGCAGGAGATGTGCGTGATGTCCTACTTCTTGATGTTATACCACTTTCCTTAGGTATTGAAACACTTGGAGGAGTAGGAACAAAATTAATTGAGAGAAACACAACAATTCCTGCTTCAAAATCTCAAGTATTTTCAACAGCAGCTGATAATCAAACTTCAGTAGAAATTCATATAGTTCAAGGAGAACGTCCTATGGCTTCTGATAACAAATCTCTTGGTCGCTTTATCTTAGATGGAATTCCACCAGCACCTCGAGGTATGCCTCAGGTAGAAGTGACATTTGATATTGATGTGAATGGTATATTGAATGTTAAAGCTATGGATAAAGCATCAGGGAAAGCTCAATCTATTAAGATAGAAGCAAGTTCAGGACTTAAAGAAGAAGATATTAAAAAAATGCAACAAGATGCTGAACTTCATGCAGAAGAAGATAAAAAGAAAAGAGAAACTGTTGACATAAAAAATACTGCTGAAATGATTATTTATACAGCAGAAAAAGCTTTGAAAGATAATGAAGCAAAAATCCCGGCTGATGTAAAAGATGGTGTTAATGCAAAGATAACTGCGTTACGTGGAGTTAAAGATGGAACAGATGCTGATGCTATTAAGAAAGCAACAGAAGAACTTTCAAATGAAATGTCTAAAATCGGCGAAGCTATGAGTAAAGCCAATGCTGAGGCGGGACAAGCTGGAGCTGAATCTTCAGTCCCCGAAGAACAAAATCCTGAAGTTCAAGATGCTGAGTCTCAAGAAGGAGAAGCAAAATAATAAGATTCTATCAAAAAAACAACCAGTAAAAAGCTGGTTGTTTTTTTTGATTTTTATATAAAAAGGCATATTATATAAATATGGATTCTGAGGTAAAAATTTGTCAAAATCCCGCCCGTACCGAACGGTACGTTCGGGCGGGTGTAAAAAAGGATGAGTAATATTTCTGAAAAAAGAATATGCCAGAACTGTAAAGGTGAATTCTTAATCGAGCCTGAAGATTTTTCTTTTTATGAAAAAATAAAAGTTCCTCCACCTACATTTTGTCCAGAATGTAGAAGACAACGTAGAAACGCATGGAGAAATACTTTTTCTTTATATTCTAGAAAATGTGATTTATGTAATAAATCGGTCGTTTCTATTTATTCTCTAGATTCTGGGATAATAATTTATTGTAATAAATGTTGGTGGAGTGATAAATGGGACCCCAAAAATTATGGCGTAAATTATGATTTTTCTAAGCCATTTTTTTTTACAGCACAAAGAGCTCATGAATAAAATTCCCCATATGGCTGTTGTAAATGATGATGGCATAGCTAGTGTTAATTGTGAATATACTCATGATACTTGGTTTTCTAAAAATTGTTATATGATGTTTTCTGGTTGGTATATTGAAAATATTATGTATAGTTTTTTTGTTACTGCTGGTAAAAACATTATTGATACTATCATTAATATGGCTCGATCAGAATATCTTTATGAATGTATAAATTGTTCACATGGTTATAATGTAAAATATTCTGAATATGCTGGAGCATGTATTGATTCTCAATTTATGTTTGACTGTAGAGATTGTTCGGATTGTTTTATGTGTTCTGGACTCAGAAATAAAAAATACTTTTTTAAAAATAAACAATATACAAAAGAAGATTATGAAAAAATTTTGGGTGAATACAAACTAGATACTTTCTCTGGAGTAGAAAAAGCAAGAGAAGAATTTAAAGAATTTATTTTAAATTATTCTCGTAGATATGCATGGTTTAAACAAAATAAAGATTGTTCAGGTGATGTTATCTCATATAGTAAAAATACTAAAAAATGTTTTATCTCAAAAAGATGTGAGCATTGTAAATATAGTGAATATCTAACTAGTGATAAAGACTGTTATGACCTTGTTATGTCTGGAGAGCTTTCCGAAAGCTATGAGGGGGTAGTGGTTGATCATTCTCAATTAAATCTTTTTGGACTTTTTTCAGTAAAAAGTCAGGATATTAAATATACTCAGCATTGTCATTCTTCTAAATATTTATTTGGTTGTGTTGGTTTGAGAAACGCACAATATTGTATCTTTAATAAACAATATACAAAAGAAGAGTATGAAGAATTAATTCCAAAAATAATTAAACATATGAATGATATGCCATATATAGACAAAAATGGGAATAAATATCGTTTTGGGGAATTTTATCCAATTGAATTTTCACCTTTTGGTTATAATGAAACTCTTGCCATAGAAGATATCGCATTAACAAAAGATGAAATTATTGACAAAGGATTTAAATGGCAAGGAAACTTACAAAGAACTACTGGTAAAGAAACATTGAAACCGGAAAATATTCCTGACTCTATAAATGATGTGTCAGATTCTATTCTAGAAGAAATACTTGTTTGTATAAATTGTAAAAGAAATTATAAAATTGTTCCAAATGAACTTATTCTTTATAGAAAAATGAAAATACCAATTCCACGGAGATGTTTCCATTGTAGACATAAAAATAGAATAAGGAAGATGAATCCTTTTAAGCTTTGGCATAGGCAATGTATGTGTGATAAAGAAAACCATGAACACAGTGAAAGATGTAATATTGAATTCGAAACTTCTTATTCATCTGATAGACCTGAAATTATCTATTGTGAAAAGTGTTATCAGCAGGAAATATATTAGAAAAAGATTTTGTTTTATTGTATAATAAGCTTATGGATTTAAAGGAAATACCTAAAAATAGGGAACTTACATACATTGGAAATACTACTTTTAGAGATAAAAATGTGCTTTTTGGAATAAAACGCAAAGATAGACGTCAGCATGTTTATATTCTCGGAAAGTCAGGTACAGGTAAATCTGCACTGATGTTTAATATGATTATTCAGAATATAGAAAATGGTGATGGTGTTTGTATGGTTGATCCACACGGAGAAAACGTAGAAGCTATACTTTCAGCTATTCCACCACATCGTATGAAAGATGTCGTTTATTTTAATCCGGCAGATACAGAACATCATATTGGTTTTAATGTTTTAGAACTTGTTGATCCAAAATATAAACATCTCGTGGCTTCTGGGCTTATGGGTATTTTTACTAAAATTTGGGCAAATGCTTGGAGCGCTAGAATGGAATACATTTTAAATAATGCGATTTTAGCATTACTTGATACACCTGGGACTACGCTTTTAGGTATACCTCGTATGCTCGTGGACAAAGATTATCGTCAAAAAATAATTACTAATTTGAAAGATCCAGTGATTAAGGCTTTTTGGGTTCACGAATATGAAGCTTGGCAAGATAAATTTAGAAATGAAGCTATTGCTCCTATTCAAAATAAAGTCGGACAATTTCTTTCTACTTCTATCATCAGAAATATTGTAGGTCAATCCACAAGTACTATAAATATTTTTGACATAATGAATGAAGGTAAAATTTTTCTTGTGAATGTTTCCAAAGGACGCATAGGTGAAGACAACTCTTCACTTTTAGGAGGTATGATAATTACCAAAATTCAACTTGCAGCGATGGAACGTGTACGTATTCCAGAAGATGATAGAAAAGACTTTTATCTCTATGTGGACGAATTCCAAAATTTCGTGACAGAAGCTTTTGCTGGTATTTTGTCTGAGGCCAGAAAATATAGATTAAATCTTACTGTTGCTCACCAATATACAGCTCAGCTTATTTCTGATAAAAATTCTAGTGTTCGAGATGCTATATTTGGTAACGTTGGAACAATGATAGTTTTTCGAGTAGGTGCAGACGATGCAGAATTTTTGGAAAAAGAATTTGAACCAGAATTTACTCCACAAGACATTGTGAGTTTACCAAACTTTAAAGTTTATTTGAAATTAATGATAGATGGTGTTTCTTCACGTCCTTTTTCTGCAAAAACTCTTCCGCCAATGGTAGAATCTGGTAATAAAGAAATTGAAGAAGAAGTCATAAAATCTTCTCGTGCTCTTTATTGTAAACCAAGAGAAGTAGTAGAAAGAGAAATAAATAATTGGAGTGGAATGTCTATTGGTGACGACATGAATACTAGTGGAGTAGAAAAATTTTCAGCAGTATGTTCTATTTGTAAAAAAGAAACGACAGTTCCTTTCAAACCAGAGCCAGGCAGAGCTGTTTATTGTAAGGATTGTATAGCTAAAATAAAATCAGGGGAATTAAAACCTATTGCTGGATCAATAAAACAAATTAAACAAGATGAGACTAAATTTTTTAAACCATTGGCTGATTTGGGTATAGAGTTTGAGAAAAAAGATAAAAATCAAGTAGAGGAAGAAAATGAAAGGTATCCAGAAAGAGTGGATAAAATATTGCCGCATGAAATTCCAAAGAAAGTATTTGTTAATAAAAATATTCCACAACCAGAACGTCCTAAAATATTTTCTGCAATTAAAAAAGTTTTTACCCCATCTAATTCTTTTCCTAAAAATCGTCCAGTGCAGGCCCCGATAAAAAGAGTAATTGGGGAGAATTTAGCGTTAAAAGAAATTTTAAATAAAACTCTCTCAGAAAATAAAATTTTAGAAGAGAAACAAAAAGAACCGGAAATAAAAAAAGTTGAGATACCTATTAAACCAGCAATCTCTTTAGATGAACTAAAAAATACAAAACCCGTAAATAATAATAATCTAAAAGACAGATCAGCAAGTAAAGAAGACATGGATAAACTAAAAAGTTTTATTCAAACAACAAATGTTAAAATTCCAGAACCCGTTGTTGAAGAGAAAAAAGAAGAAAAAGTTGAAATACCAATACCTGTTCCACCTACAAATTCACAAATTAAAGCTTCACCTGCAAGTGCACAACCTAGAGAAGTACCAGAGGATGTTTTAAGAAAAATTTTAGAATAAGTGTTAATATATAAAAGTATTATGCCGAAGCCAAATCGAGTGCAAATAATCAAATATGGTCCACCACCACCTGAATTACCGGTGTTTGGAAAAGTTAAACCCGAAGAGGTTTCTTTTATTGGACGCACAAATTATGTAGCTTCTCTTGAAGAAAAGAAATTTATTTTTGGTATTAAGCGCGTAGACAGAAGGAGACATTTATATATCATAGGAAAGTCAGGTGTTGGAAAAACGAAACTGCTAGAGCTTTTTTTAAGACAAGACATTACTTATAATCATGGCTTGTGTCTTATCGACCCACACGGAGATGTTATAGATTCAATGCTTGATTATATTCCAAAAGAGCGAATTGAAGATGTTTGTATTATTGACCCTTCTGATATAGATTTTCCTGCATCATTCAATCCGTTGGCAAATGTTGACCCAATGTTTAAATTTCAATTGACTCAAGGTCTTATTGAAGTTTTCCAGAAACAATTCGGTGCTAATTGGACACCTCGTCTAGAGCACGTTTTTCGTTTTACTTGTTTAGCATTGCTTGATTATCCACATGCCACAATGCGCGGAATGATTTCAATGTTAACAGATAGAAACTACAGACAGAAAGTAGTTGAATATATTACGGATGATATGGTTAAAAGATTCTTCGCTATAGAATTTGCCGACTGGTCTGAAAAATTCGATACAGACGCTATCATACCGCTCGTAAACAAACTTGGACAATTTTTGTCTGATCCGTTACTTCGAAATATCTTCGGACAAAAACAAAACAAAATAGATATGAGTAAGTTGATGAATGAAGGAAAAATAATTTTGATAAATCTTTCGAAAGGACGTCTTGGAGAAGAAAATTCATCATTCTTGGGTTCAATGTTTTTGACAAAAATAAAACAAGCTGGAATGGAACGTGCGTCTATTCCTGAAAAAGACCGTGTAGATTTTTACCTATATGTAGATGAGTTCCAAAACGTTGTCACTCAAACTTTTGAAAACATTTTATCAGAAGCTAGAAAATACGGATTAAATTTAACTATTGCTCATCAATATGTCGGGCAAATTTTACCAAAAGTTCACCAAGCAGTTTTAGGTAATTGTGGTAGTATTATTACTTTCCGTATTGGCGGTGAAGATGCAGTTAAAATGAAACCAGAGTTTGCTCCTATTTTCGAAGTGAAAGATATGATTAACCTTGCTGTCGGTGAAATTTATGTAAAAATGACAATTGATGGAGAATCTTACGATCCATTTTCAGCAGAGACACTCAGGGTATTACCTCCTACACATCAATCTTATCGTCAAGAAATTATTGATGCTTCTCGTAGAAAATATTCAATACCTAAAGATGATGCTCAAAATCTTATTGCTGAAGAAGAAGCCACAATTATCAGAAGCGCTGAAGAAAAAGCAATAATTGAAGGTAAGGGTAAGAAAGTTGAAAGTGAAGAAGAATCAAGTGGAGAAGAAATTTCAGAAAAAGATACAAAAAAGAAAACTTCAGGAGAAGCCGAACCTATGATATAATGCTCAAATAAATATTATGAATAAAGACTACTATGAAATTTTAGGAGTTAATAAAAATGCGTCAAAAGACGATATTAAAAAGGCTTTTTACAAATTAGCCCATAAATATCATCCTGACAAAAAAGACGGAAATGAGGCAAAATTTAAACAGGTAAATGAGGCTTACCAAGTACTTTCAGATGACGCTAAACGCTCAAAATACGATCAGTTTGGCTCTGGTTTTGAAAATATAGGTCAGCAGGGCCAGGGTGGTTATGGAGGGCATCAACAGGGTGGTTTTGGGGGCTTTGATTTTTCTGGTTTCCAAAATGGTGGAGCAGATTTTGACTTTGGAAATTTGAACGATATTTTTAGTGATTTTTTTACTGGAGGAATGGGTGGTGGCAGACCTCAACAAAGACGTGGACGTGATATTTCTACAGAAATACAAATTTCTTTTTCGGAATCAATACTTGGTGTTGTTAGAAAACTTTTAGTTACTAAAACTTCAAGTTGTACTGTTTGTAATAATTCTGGATCAAAACTAGGTACTAAAATGGAAACTTGTAAATATTGTAATGGTCAAGGAAAAATACATGAAGCAAAGAGAACAATTCTTGGCACTATTTCAAGTACAAAAATTTGTGAAGAGTGTTTAGGCTCTGGAGAAATACCAAAAGAAAAGTGTGAGACATGTAAAGGTAAGGGGGTACTTAGTAAGCAAGAAGAAATTTCTATAAATGTTCCTGCTGGAATTCAGAATGGGCAATCTTTAAAGATGGCAGGTTTTGGTGAAGCTGTAAAAAAAGGTAAAGAAGGTGATTTATATGTAAAAATAAATATAAAAATACCTACTAAAATTTCTAAAAGAGCTCGTGAACTTTTGGAAGAACTTAAAAAAGAGGGGATATAGATTAATACAAACATGGAACAAAATAAAAATTTTTTTGTTAATATAAAAAAACCAGACAATCTTACTATAGAGGAACTTATTCAAAAACGTGCTGAAAATAAAAACAATGAAATTGATTTAGAAAAAAAGGCTAAAGAAGTATGTAGTAGATATAAGAAAGGTGATATTTTTGATTTTTCTTTAAATAGGAAAGGTAATCTTTTTGAGATTATTTTAGATGAAGTAAAAGTTGGTAGTTTTAATATCTCAATTAATGATGAAGAAAGCACTCATATTGGGATGATATATATTAATGAAAATTTACAAAATAAAGGATTTGGTAAACAACTATATATTAAATTAAATGATTATTTGAAAAATTCTGAAAATAAAGTTTTAATGACTGACAAGATGAGAAATAGTCCTGCTGCTACACATTTATGGGAATCTTTGGAAAAAGATGGATTAGTTGAAAAACTTCCTGATAAAACATCTCCAGATGGTCATCCAGTTTATAAATTTAAAAAAGAGGGAATCTAAATCTATGAATAATAGTGAAAAAAGAATATGTCAGAATTGTAAAAAAGATTTTGTGATAGAACAAGATGATTTTTCTTTTTATGAAAAAATAAAAGTTCCTCCACCTACATTTTGCCCAGAATGCAGACAACAGAGAAGAATGGCATGGAGAAATGATTATGATTTTTATCATAGAAAATGTGAATTTTGTGAGGAAAGAATATTATCTATTTACTCAGAAGATAAGCCTTTTAAAATATTATGTCCAAAATGCTGGTGGGGAGATGGTTGGGATCCAAAAAAATTTTTACAAGAATTTAATTTTGGAGAATCATTTTTTTCTCAGTTTCGACGGTTTATGGAAAAAGTGCCAGTATTGGGGGTTTTAAATGATAATAATATAGCAAGTATAAATTGTGATTATACGAATTATTTTGCACTAGGAAAAAATTGCTATATGGTTATAAATTCTTGGAAAGTTGAAAATTGTATGTATTCTGTTTGTTTAGTCGATGTCAAAGATTCAATTGATTGTGCAGTTTTACTCAACGGTGGAGAAAATCTTTATCATGCTATTTATGTAGAAAATTCTTCTCGTTCAAAATATGTATATAATTCCGCATTACTTTTAGATTGTTTTTTCTGTTTTGATTGTAGGGGGTGTACTAATTGTTTTATGTGTTTTGGATTAAGAAACAAAAGTTATTGTTTTAAAAATAAACAATATAGCAAAAATGAATATAAGAAAATTTTAGAAAAATATAAATTAAATTCTTGGACTGGAATAGAAAAAGCAAAAAACGAGTTTAAGAAATTTTCACTTAGTTTGCCTCATAAATATGCAAATATAAATAATTGTGTGAATTGTACAGGAGAATATCTTGTTAATTCAAAAAATTCAAAACATTGTTACATTACAGTGCGTGCTGAAAATTCTAAATATTTTGAACGTGGAGATACTATAAAAGATAGTTATGATTGTTTAAGTGGAGGAGAACAGGAACTTTGTTATGAATCTATTAATCCTGATAATTCTTACAAAACTTTATTTACAACTTATTGTCACAGGTGTACTGATGTTCTTTATAGTGATAGTTGTCAATCATCAGAAAATCTTTTTGGATGTGTAGGACTTAAAAAAGCTAAATATTGTATTTTTAATAAGCAATATTCTAAAGAAGAATATTTTTCTATGAAAGAAAGAATTATTGAACATATGAAAAAAACATGTGAATGGGGTGAATTTTTTTCAATGAAATATTCTCCATTTGCATATAATGAATCTGTAGCGCAAGATGAGTTTCCTCTCTTAAAAGAAGAAGTTATAAAAAGAGGATTTTTTTGGCAAGAATCAATTACAAAAACAAAAGGGAAAGAGACGTTAAAAGAAATTCCAGACAATATAGAAGATATTGATGATTCTATCTTAAATGAGATATTGATATGCCAGTCGTGTGACAGAAATTATAAAATTGTTAAAAACGAATTAAATTTTTATAAAAAGAATTTAATTCCAATACCGCGTGAATGTTTTTTTTGCAGATTAAAAGGACTTTATAAAGAAAGAGGCCCTGTAAAGCTTTGGTATAGACAATGTATGAAAGAAGGATGTACTAATAAATTTGAAACTTCTTATGCCCCTGATAGGCCAGAGATTATTTATTGTGAAAAATGTTATCAGCAAGAGGTTTATTGAAATTAACTAATATTTATGTTTCCAGAACAAATAATTTATATTGGAGTATTTATAAACCTCATAGGAGAGTTTTTTTATCTTAAAGGGATGTTTTCTGGAAATACAAAACCGAACTTAATCAGTTGGTTTATTTGGATGTTGGCTCCATTTATTGGTGTATTTTTACAAATTAAGGCTGGAGCAGGGTTATCGATTTTACCAGTATTTATGGCAGGATTTGGACCATTTTTAGTAATAGCTTTTTCTTTGTTTAAAAAGAATGCTTATTGGAAAATAGAATCATTTGATTTACTTTGTGGATTCTTTTCTTTAGTAGCTTTATTGATTTATGTAGTTACATATAATTTAGGGATATCAATACTTTTTGCAATTATTAGTGATGGCCTAGCAGCAATTCCAACATTAATAAAGTCTTGGAAATTTCCAGAAACAGAAACAGTTGCTATCTTTATAGTTGGTGCGATAAATAGTGTATTTGGTTTATTAATAATCAAAAACTGGACCTTCTCAGTTTATTCTTTTGGTATTTATCTTGTGTTAATGAATGCAGCAATAGCTTTTTGTATTCTTCATAAGAAAATGCTATATTTTAACAATGAAAAATAAATTCGTGACGGTTGCAGCTGTGCAAAACGGAGTAAGTGCAAACCTAGAAAGTAATTTAATAAAAACTACGAAATTAGTAGAACAAGCAGCAAAAAATGGTGCGAAAATTATTTGCTTACAAGAACTTTTTAGAACTTTATATTTTCCGCAGTATAAAAATGCAAAGAAAGATAATTTTTCGGAAACTATTCCTGGTGAATCTACAAAGGCTTTTTCAATAATTGCAAAAAAATATAAAGTAGTGATTATTGTTCCAATTTTTGAAAAAGATAATTCTGGTAAATATCACAATTCTGTGGTGGTTGTAAATATCGATGGTAAATTGATGCCTACATATAGGAAAATTCATATACCCCAAGATCCTCTTTTTTATGAAAAAAATTATTTTGAAGATGGTGATGGCGGGTACAAAATATATAAAACAAAATATGGTACATTTGCAGTACTTATTTGTTATGATCAATGGTTTCCAGAAGCAGCTCGTTTGGTAAAGCTTGCTGGTGCTGATATTGTTTTCTACCCTACAGCAATCGGAAATATCTTAAATGTAAAAGAAGAAGAAGGTGATTGGCATGATGCTTGGGAAACGATAATGCGTGGGCATGCGATTGCAAACAGTTTGTATGTCGTCGCTGTAAATCGTGTGGGTATTGAAGATAAATTGAAATTCTGGGGACAATCATTTATTTGTAATCCATTCGGTAAGATAATTAAAAAAGCTTCAAAAAACAAAGATGAAGTTATTTTATCTGAAATTGATTTAGCTCAAAATAAAAAAATTGCAGAAGAATGGGGTTTTATGCGCAATCGCAGGACGGATACATATAAGGGTCTTTTAAATAAATAATTTAATAATGTTTGATAATAAAACAAATAAAAATAATTTATTTATGCCAGCTGAATGGGAAAGACATTCGGCGACTTGGCTTGCTTGGCCAAATGATGATGATTATTTTGGTGATCGTATAGAAAAAATAAAAAAGATTTATGTGAAAATGATTAGTTTTTTACATAAAGATGAAAATATAAAATTAATTGTTTTAAACCAAGAAACTCAAGATAAAGTTGGTCTTTTATTAAAAGAAAATGGTGTTGATTTATCAAAAATTATTTTTTATCAAACTGAATATATGGATGTGTGGGTTCGAGATTATGGGCCAACTTTTATAAAAAAGGATGGCAATTTAGCTTGGGTAAAATGGCAATATGATTGTTATGGTGGTAAGTTTCCTGAATTATCAAAAGATAATAATGTATTTTTAAATTTGGCAGATAAGATTAATTTAAAGATGTTGGAAGCAGATATTGTGATGGAAGGTGGAGCTATAGATACAAATGGGTGTGGAACAATTTTAACCACTGAAGAATGTTTAGTCTTAAATCGTAATAAAGGAAAATCAAAAAAAGACACAGAATTTGCTTTAGAAAAGATGATAGGTGCTTCCAATGTCGTTTGGCTAAATAAAGGATTATTAAATGATCATACCGATGGACATATTGATGAAGTTGCTCGTTTTGTTAGCCCTTCAAAAATTCTTTGTGGCTATGAAGATGATGCTTCAGAAGAAAATTATGAGAGACTTGATGAGAATTTTAAAATTTTAGAAAATGTTCTGGATCAAGATGGAAATAAATTTGAAGTAGTTAAACTTCCAATGCCACATATGTATTATGAAGATGGAGATAAAGAACATAATGGTAAAAAAGCTCCAGTTTCATATTCAAATTTTTATATTGGAAATAAAACAGTTTTGGTTTCCCTTTTTAATGATAAAAATGATGACAAAGCTTTGGAAATAATTAAATCTTGTTTTCCAGATAGAAATGTTGTTGGTATAGATTGTCGTGATCTCATATATGGCGGTGGAGCATTCCATTGTATTACTCAACAAGAGCCTATTTAGTCTCGCTATTGTTTTTGCAAAAAGTAGGTCTATAATGTGTTTATTACAAGAATAAACTTATTTATGGATATAAAAACAGCAGAATTTGTAAGTCCGAGTCATCCAGATAAAGTTTGTGATTTTATTGCAGACTCTATTTTAGATGCTTATTTAGAAAATGATAAGAATAGTAGAGTAGCCGTGGAGGTTATGGGAGGACATAATTTAGTGACAATAAATGGTGAAGTTACTAGCGGTTCAAACCCAGATTTAGAAAAATTAGTAAAGAATATTGTAGGTGAAAATTTTAAAGTAATAATAAATTTATCAAAACAAAGTTCAAATATTGCATCTGGCGTAGATACAGGAGGAGCAGGAGATCAAGGAATAATGAAGGGATATGCAATTTCTGAGACCAAAACAATGTTGCCAATAGAATATGAATTAGCTAGAGAGCTTTGTATGAAAGTTTACGATAAATATCATTGTGATGGTAAAACTCAAGTGACTTTGGATGGGAATAAGGTAAAAACTGTAGTTGTAAGTTTTCAAAATTCAAAAAATGAAGAATTACTAATTTTTGTAAAAAGTTTGATAGATGCCGAAGAGTATTTAATAAATCCAGCAGGTGAATGGACGATAGGGAGCTTTGATGCAGATACAGGACTTTCTGGTAGAAAATTAATTGTAGATAATTATGGACCAGAAATTCCTATCGGTGGTGGTTCGTTTTCTGGAAAAGATTATACGAAAGTAGACAGAAGCGGTGCATATATGGCGAGAAAGATTGCTGTTGATTTTGTTAAAAAAGGATTAGCGAAAGAAGCATTTGTAAAATTAGCTTATGCAATAGGTAAAGCAGAACCAGTGATGTCTGTGGCTCTCTTAGACGGCAAGGAAGTTGCGATAGAGGGGTATGACCTCACTCCAAAAGGAATTAAAAAAGCTCTTAATTTAGAAAATGTAAATTTTGCTGAAACTTCAAAATGGGGACACTTTGGTAGAGATTTTAGTTGGGACAAATAATTAAATTTTATTTAATTTATATCCTTCAGAAGAATCTTTTACTTCGTAACCTAAAGAATTTATTTTTTCTCGCAATTCGTCAGATTTTTTGAAATCTTTATTTTTGCGTGCTTGCTCACGTTCTTCTGCAAGTTTAATTATTTCTTCTGGAACTATTTCTTCTTTTAAATTTTCAAAACCAAGTCCTAAAACTTTATCAAAATCTAAAATCGTGGCTTTTCTATCAGCGGGAGAGATATGTTCATCTTTTATTACATCCCAGAGCAAAACTAAGGCTTTTGGGGTGTCTAAGTCATTTTCTATGTATTCTTTGAATTTCTGTTTATATTCTGAGTTTACTGACCCATTTTGACCCTTTATACCCCCCTCAAGCTCAATATAAAGCTTATAGAGGCGTTTTAATGCCACTTCGGCTCCTTCTAGGGCTTCCCAGCTAAAATTGACTTTTGTGCGATAATTAGCCATTAGTAGCCAAAAACGATAAGCTATGGGATTGATATTTTTTTCTAATAAATTTTCTATTCTTAAAAAATTACCAGATGATTTTGCCATTCTTTCACCTCCGATATCTACGTGTTCACTATGCATCCAAAATTTAACAAAAGGTTTTTTACCAGTTGCACATTCAGATTGAGCAATTTCATTTGTGTGGTGTGTAGGTATGAGATCTATTCCACCGGTATGAATATCAAATTGTTCTCCTAAAAATTTCATACTCATTGCAGAACATTCAATATGCCAACCAGGGAAACCTTTTCCAAAAGGTGATTCAAAACCAAGCTTGTCATTAAATTTCCATAAAGCAAAATCTTCAGGATTTTTTTTCTCAGAATTTTCTAAAACTCTAGCTCCTTCTTTATTCCAATTTCTTTCACCACCCCAAAGAGCACCATAATCAGACATTTTAGAAATATCAAAATAAATTCCATCGTTCGTTTTATATGCGTATTTTTTTTCTTCCAGTTTTTTAATTAATTCAATATCTTCTTTTACATAGTCACTTGCGTAATACATTCCATCAGGCATTTCTATGTTTAAAATTTTCAAATCTTCTTTAAATTTTTCAGTATAAAATTCTGCAAGTTCTCGCATGTTTTTTAATGACAGCTCTTTTCCTTCACGCAAAAGTCCTTTTGTCATTTTATCTTCACCAGAATCTGCATCACTAGAAAGGTGTCCTATATCTGTGATATTCATTATTTGTTTTACTTTATATCCATCGTATTTTAAAGTACGACGCAAAATATCTGCAAAAAAATATGAACGCAAATTTGCTATATGAGCATAATAATAAACAGTTGGTCCGCAAGAATACATTCCTACTTCATCTTTATTGATGGGAGTGAAGTCTTCTTTTTCTCTAGTTAAAGTATTGTAAAATTTTAATGGCATATAGATTAATTATGAAGTTCTGACATTTTGAAATTCATTTCTGTAAATAGAAATAAGAGTATAAAGCAAACTTATCGTTAGAGGTCCTACTATTATACCTACTGGTCCAAAAAGAGAAATGCCACCCAAGACTGCGAATAAAATTAAAAGGGGAGGCAAACTTACTTTTTTCCCAACGATAATTGGATTTAAAATATTATCTATTGCTGCGACTAGAGCCAAACCCCAAACAGCCAAACCTATTGCATTCAAAGTGTCACCAGTGGTATACAAATAAATTACAGCTGGGATCGTCACAAGTCCGCTACCTATTGTAGGTACCAATGCAGTAATCATTGCTAATAATCCCCACAATGCAGGGTTAGGCACTTTGAATATGGTTAAACCAATACTGACTAATGTTCCTTGAATTAAAACTATAGCTACATATCCTCTAAATATTCCACTTATTGAAAGAGCTATTTTGTTAATTATTTTTTCATCATTTTCATCTGAAAGTGGGCTGATTATTTTTATAGATTTTTTCCAATATTTATTATCTTTCAAAAAGAAAAACATTGATAAGAAAGTAAGGAAGAAAGAAAATATAGTAGATAGAGTTGAAGTAAAAATACTTGTGACATTGTTTGTGATGAGAGAAATAAGTGCTGTTATTTTTTCATATAAATCAAAAGATACTCCGTGTGGTAAAAAGTTATTGATAGAAGTATTTATTGAATCTATAAATGGCATAGGGTTGGCATTGTTTGTAACCATTTCATAAACATTTTGACTTTGGTTTAGAAGTATCATTGAGACACCGAAAAGTAGCCCACATATTATTATTATAAAAAGGGCAACAGTGAGAGCGGCAGATAGCCAATCTGGTAATTTTTTATTGAACCATTGATAAATTGGGAAAAATACTATAGAAAAAGAAATACCCAATGTTAATACTATCCAAAAAGGACGAAATATTAAAAAAGAAAAAAGAAAAACGCTAAATAATAAAATAAAGAAAAAATATCTTTCAATGATTTTTGTTTGCATATAAGGCTTATTATAACACTTAATATTGAGTATTAGCAAAAACTACCTAAAAATTTTCATCCCTGCGCCCTTCTCGGATTACCGAGTGGGACCCTCGGGAAGTGAAAATTTTTAGGTAGTTTTTGCTTTACCTTGTAAAGCTTGCCTTTTTAAGCTTTTTAATATAATATAGAACTTATGAAATTTGCAGTTATACAAACAGGGGGGAAACAATACAAAGTCTCAAAAGACAGTCTTGTTTCTATTGAAAAAATAAAAGGGGAATACAAGGTTGGAGACAAAATTTCTTTTGATAAGGTTCTTTTAGTTGATGATGGTAAAAATACCACTATCGGCACACCTTACATAAAAGATGCCACAGTTGAAGCTGAACTTATCCAAATCGGCCGCACAAGGAAGGTTTTAGTTATGAAATATAAACAGAAATCTCGATATCTACGTAGAAACGGTCACCGCCAACCATTTTTTAAAGTAAAAGTTTTAGATATAAAATAAACTAAAAAATCACCCTAAACAGGTGATTTTTTTATTGTCTATTTTTGAAAGCGTTTTTTAGAGTGTCGTTGTCTGAATATTCAAGTTCAGTGCCTGTGGAAAGACCTCTACCTAAAGAAGAAATTTTTATACCTAACGGTTCTGTAATATTAATGATTTGATTTCGAACATAAAAATCAGTATGGTTTCCTTGAGGACTTAAAGAAAAAGCTAGAATTATTTCTTTTAAAATTGTTGAATCTTTTTTTATTCTTTCTATAAGCTCATTGATTCTAATTCTTTTATTTGTATTTTTTTCAACGATAGGGACGAGTCCTCCTAAGATAAAATATTTGCCATCATAAACTCTACTTTTATTGATACTTTCTAAGTCAGAATCTTTCTCAACAATCATTAATGTAGAAGAATCAACATTTGGATTTGCACAAATTTCACAAATTGTGGATTTATTTGTTTTTATAAGGAAAAATTTAAAACATTCTTTGCATTGTGATATTTCTTTTTTTAATTCTTTTATTAAACTAGATAAATTGGAAGTGTATTCTGGGTTTCTAGACATCAAAAAATATACAAAACGTTTTGCTTGCCTTTCTCCTATGCCAGGAAATTCTTTAAATATTTCGGTTAATTTTTCTATAATATCCATATTTTAAAATTCGTCCAATTCCTCACTTATTTTTGTTGCAGAAAATTCACTAAGGCTACTTTTTTCAAGATTCAAGAAAGTTGTAGTTTTTTCGTCAAAGAACAAATCAACTTTTCCAGTAGGACCATTTCTGTGTTTTTCTATTAATATCTCAGCGATATTTGTCTTTTCAGATTCATCTTTACCTTTATCTTCTCGGTGAATAAACATTACCACATCAGCGTCCTGTTCGATAGAACCTGAATCACGAAGATCAGAAAGTCTTGGTCTACCTCCTCGAGATTCTACCGCACGGTTAAGCTGAGAGAGTGCAAGCACAGGCACATCGAGTTCTTTTGCTAAACTTTTCAGAGATCTTGATATTTCTGTGACTTGGTTGACCATAGAATCATAATTTTTAGAAGTGGTCATAAGTTGCAAGTAGTCTACGACGATAAGGTCCAATCCTTTTTCTGCTTTTAATCTACGGGAAAGAGCTTTCATTTTTACGATAGAGTTGCCTGGTGTGTCATCTATAAATATTTTTGCTTTGGCGAGTTTATCTAATGAATCACGAAGTTGAGAAAAATCTCTGTCGGATGAAAGATGTCCAGTTCGTAAATTCCATGCATTCACACGTGATTGAGCTGAAAGCATTCTATCTACGAGTTGTTGAGAAGACATTTCCAAAGAGAAAATTAATATAGATTTATTGTGGGTAACAGCAGACATGCGGGCTATGTCTAGAGCAAGTGTAGTTTTACCCATAGAAGGTCTTGCTGCTAAAATAATTAAGTCAGATTTTTGCAAACCAGAAAGTGTGCCATCTAATTCTTTGAAACCAGTAGGTAAGCCACGAAGTGCATCTTTATGTTCGTGCAATTTTTCAAGACGCTCCCATGCTTCAGGTAATGCATCTTTTAAGTTTACAAACTTTTGACTTTTTGGAGATGAAATTACACTAAAGATTTTCTTTTCTGCCATATCTAGTATGTCATCCATATGATCATCACTTTCTTCAAAGGCAAGTTCAGAGACATAGTCTGCAGCATCTATTAAACTTCTTAACACATATTTTTTTTGAACGATATCAGCATAATGTTTTACGTTTGTGGAAGAGGGAACGACATTTACTATTTCTGCCAAATATTGATTACCCCCAACTCTTTCTAATAATTTTTGTTCGCCTAGTTTAGTAGAAAGCGAAAGCATGTCTATCGGTTCATTTTTCAAAAATAAATCAAGCATTGCTTGGAAAATTAATTTGTGTTTTTCAACATAAAAAGAATCTTGGTTTATTATTGCTTCCACTTCTTGGATAGCATCCTTACGAAGCATTATAGAACCGAGCACTGCTTGCTCTGATGGAATACTTTGAGGAGGAATGCGTATATTATTTTTATTTGTTTTTGTCGTCATTAGAAACATTTTAACATAGTAAAAAAATAGTCAAAATCAAAAAGTTATTAAAACTGTTATTAAGTTGGGGACAAATACAGGCAGATTCTGCAAAGAATTTTTGAGTCTTCGCCCTCGGAGTCATAAAGACAGGGGACCCACGACTCTTAAAATTCTTTGCAGAATCTGCTTTCCTGCTGTAAAATATAGTTATGTCTAAAAAAGTATTATTATCAGGGGTAAAGCCAACAGGTGCACCACATATAGGTAATTATTTTGGTGCAATGAAACAATTTGTAGAACTTCAAAATGATTATGATGGTTATGTTTTTATTGCTGATTATCACGCTTTGAATTTTATTCAAAATAAGGAAGAAATGCATAAAAATATTATTAATATTTTACTTGATTATTTAGCTATTGGCCTCGATCCTAAAAAAATAACAATATTCAAACAATCTGATATTTTAGAACACACAGAACTTGCTTGGATTTTTGATACTTTTACAACAATGCCATACCTTATGCGTGCTCATGCGTATAAAGATGCGCTCGGCAAAAATAAAGAAATATCTGTTGGCACATTCAACTATCCGATGCTTATGGCAGCTGATATTTTACTTTACGATGTAGATGTAGTTCCTGTAGGACAAGATCAAAAACAACATGTAGAATATGCGAGAGATACAGCAGAGAAATTTAATTATATTTTTGGTGAAACTTTTAAACTACCAGAACCAATGATTATGAAAGATGTTGCAGTTGTTCCAGGGATAGATGGGAGAAAAATGTCAAAAAGTTATAACAATCACATTCCACTTTTTGCATCACATGAGGAGGTTAAAAAATGTGTGATGGGTATAGTCACAGACTCTAGTGGTGGTATTCCTAAAAATGTCTTTGCTATACATAGTTTGTTGAGACCAGAAAAAGAACTTTTACCAATATATGAAAGCAAGGCGGGTAAATATAAAGAATTAAAAGAATTATTAATTGAAGATTTAGAAAAATTTATTGCACCACTTCGAGAAAGAAGAAAAGAATTTGAGAAAGATATTCCCAAAGCTTTAAAAATCCTTGAAGAGGGAAGCAAAAAGGCAAAAATTGTAGCTTCAAAAAAAATGCAAGAAGTAAAAGAAAAGATAGGGGTAAATATCTATGAAAAATAATTCTCAGCAATATAAAAAAGAAATTATTGAAGTAATCTATAAAATATCTAAAGATAAAAATCTTTTAGCTGATTTTATAAAAGATATATTGACTCCTCGGGAATTTGATAATATTGGGGTTCGATGGCAAATCATAGAACGTATAGCAAAAGGGGAACATCATCAAGCTATTGCAGAGGAATTACATTTAGGAGTAGCGACCGTCACTCGTGGTTCAAGGGAAATGCGTAAAAAGGAAGGAGGATTAAGGAGAGCCTTAAAGGTTATCCACAAGTAATATCTTTTCCCTATTGATTTATTTTTAGTATATACTATCATACTAGTATGATAGTATATTGTTCTTTAATTAATTTACATAAAGGAGGTGATTTAGATGGGTTGGTCTTCGTTAGACGACTGGTGGTGTTTAGGGCTTTGATTTTTAAAACGGCTTTGCCCACCGTATCATTTTTGCCAAACATTATATCTGTGATGTTTGGCAATTTTTTATAATTTAGTTTTTCCACAGATGGTTTTGATATAAGGTTTATATATGTTATAATGTTAATTCAATTATGAAAGGTTTTAAAAATACAAAAATTATTGGTCTCGTCTGCCCAGTCCTCTTTATTAAAAAGGAGCCGTTTGTTTTTGTATAAAATTAATTAAATTTAAACAAAAAAACAAAACTGGCTCCGAATAAAATCGAAGCCAGTTTTTCGTTTAAGGTTTGAGTTTGATGTATGTGCTTTTATAAACATATACACCAGCCTCAAATAAATAACTGTTGAGGGGTGGAAATAGTTCTTCATAAAAACTAGAAGGAGTCGTTTATGTGTGGTTTTTTTGACGAAGAGGATCCTAATCTAAGAAATCTAGGGAAAAAAATCGCTAGAGAGAACTCGAGAGGGATAAAAAAAGAAAAAGGTGAGAAAATTAAGTTTGATACAAACTTTATACCACCTAAAGATTACCATTTTTGTTCTTCTCTCACAAATAATAAAGAAGATACAAAAATTTCTTCCTCTAATTCTGTAGATGAACAACATCTCAGGGTTATGATGTGAAATAACGATGATAGCGGAGAGGACAAAAATCTTCTTCGCTATTTTTATTTGATTTGCTTGCAAAAATAAATATGGTATTATATGTATACAGCCATTGAACCAGCAAACACTGGGGAGGTGGGAAAAGAAAACCCTGAGTTTATCAAAGGGTAAGTAGAATTCCCCGTTTACCGCGTTAAGGTTTAAATTAAGTTAAAAGTAGGGTGGTACCGCGACATGAAAAATCGCCCCTGCAAATTTATCAATTAAGATAAGTTTGGAGAGGCGATTTTTTATTTTCTCCATCAAAAAATATATGAAGAATAGAATATATATAAAAGATTTAAAAGACAATATAAGTAAAGAAGTTATTATAGCTGGTTGGGTTGATGTAAGGCGTGACCAAGGGAAAATGGTATTTTTTGATATGCGTGACATGACAGGACGTGTTCAAGCAGTAGCATTACCAAATAGGACAGAAGTTATTGAGCAAGCAAAAGAGATTAGACTTGAGTGGGCTCTTAAAGTTATTGGTTTAGTAAATAAACGTCCAGAAAGAAATATTAAAGAAGGAATACTAAATGGGGATATAGAACTTGAAATTACAAAAATAGAAGTATTATCAGAAGCTCTTCCTCTTCCATTTGATATGTCTTTGGATGGTTATAATCTAGAATTGACAACAGAGTTAGACAATAGATCATTGGTTTTAAGACAACCAAAAAATCAAGCAATTTTTAAAGTTCAGGAAACCGTTATAGATTCTTTCAGAGAATTTATGAAAAAGAATATGTTTTTTGAATTTCAGGCTCCAGCTATAACTCCTGCGACAGCAGAAGGTGGAGCTGAGGTTTTTCAAGTTGATTACTTTGATAAAAAAGCATACTTAACACAATCACCTCAATTATATAAACAGATAGTTATGTCAGCTTTTGAAAGATGTTTTTCTGTAAACAAAGTATTCCGAGCTGAACCATCTTCAACAACAAGACATTTAACGGAAATAGTTTGTTTAGATGTAGAAATGGGTTTTATTGATTCTTGGACAGATGTGCGTGACGTAGCAGAAGAAACTTTTAGATATATTTTAGAACAAGTGCAAACAAAAAACGCAGAACATTTGAAACTGTTAGGTGTCACACTTCCTGTAATGACAGAAAAGACTCCCACATATTCTCTAAGAGAAGTTCAACAAAAGATTTTTGAAGTTTATGGTCGTGATGTTAGAGGGGAAAAAGATACAAATCCTCAAGATGAAAGAGAGATCTCTGAAATAGTTAAAAAAGAAACAGGTTCTGACTTTGTATTTATTTATGGGTACCCTACAAGAAAGAAGCCTTTTTATGTCTATCCAAATCCAGATGAACCAGAATACAATGAAGGTATGGATTTGATATGTCGTGGAGTAGAATGGTTATCCGGAGGAAGAAGAATAAATAATTATAATCAACTAATGGAACATGTAAAAATTTGGGGAATGGATCCAAATAAAGTTAAAATGTTTCTTGAGGCATTTAAATATGGAGTTCCGCCTGAAGGAGGTTTTTCTTTTGGAGCAGAACGTATAACTATGCAGTTGCTTAATTTGAAAAATATTCGTGAAGCAGCAATGTTTCCAAGAGACATGAATAGAATTGACGAAAAATTAAATAGCGATGGTTATTAAAATAATTAAAATCTAATATGAAAATAAATTTTAAAAAACCAACAAATGAAAAAGAAATTCTTTTTGTATCTGTTGACTCAAAAAATAAAGATGAAGTTGTAAAAGAAAATGGAGTAAAAACACTTTACCTAAAAAGTGACGAAGAAATGAACTTAAGAAAGTTATTTTTACTTGTCCGTAAAATGATTCAGATGGCTAAGGGTGTAAAAGCAGAGAAAGTAAGTTTTGATTTTAATGACTTTAAATTTAAAAATATTAATTTAACAGATATAGAGCTTGGAGAAATTATTGGAACTCAACTTGATTTTGCAAATTATGAATTTGTTGAATACAAAACACCTACAAAAGAAGGTTTTCCTTTTGTAAAAGAAATTTATATTTCAGGGGTAAACAGTGAAATAGAAAAAGCAATTTTAAAAGGAAATGTTATTGCTGATGAGGTGAATAAAACTAGAACACTTTCAAATATGCCGGGTGGGGATATGACTCCAGAAATCTTATCAAAAAAAGCAAAAGAAGCTGTGAAAGGTTTGCCAGTGAAAGTTGTAGTATTGGGTGAAAAAGAAATGCAAAAACAGAATATGCAAGCTATTCTTTCTGTCGGACGTGGATCAGAAGAAGAATCTAAATTCATTATTTTAGAATATTTTGGTGGTAATAAGAAAGAAAAACCAATAGTATTAGTCGGTAAAGGTGTGACCTTTGACACAGGTGGAATAAATTTAAAACCCTCAAATAGTCTTCTTGGTATGAATATGGATATGTCCGGAGGTGCGGCTGTAATACACACTATTGCTCTCGTTGCAAAAATGAAATTAAAAAAGAATGTGATTGGTTTGATACCTTCTGTCGAAAATATGGCATCTGGAAAAAGTTATAGACCTGGAGACGTAATACGTTCAATGTCGGGAAAAACTATTGAAGTTTTAAATACTGATGCAGAAGGAAGAGTGATACTTGCAGATGCATTAACATATTCTCAAAAATATAAACCAGAAATTGTGATAGATATAGCGACTCTTACAGGAGCTGCTTGTGTATCCCTGGGAGAAAGAGCTTCAGCTATTTTTACAACAGATGATGATTTATCAAAAAAAATGGAAAAAATTGCAGAGGAAACGGGGGATTATATTTGGCGTTTACCTTTGTGGGAAGAATATGAAAATGAAATAAAAGGATCACTTGGAGATTGGACAAATATTCAAAATAAAAATTCTGGTTATGGTGGAGCTATTTATGCGGCTGTATTTTTATACCAGTTTATAAAAGGCCATAAATGGGCACATTTAGACATAGCCCCTCGTATGACAGCGATGCAGGGGGAAAATCTAGCTAGTGGAGCTTTAGGTACTTCTGTGAGGCTTCTATATAAGTTTATTGAAGAATACAAGGCATAAAAGTGAAAAAATCCCAAATAAAGTTTTTGCCGGTACGGATTTTTTGAAGCTTAAAAAATCCTGAAATTCTCGCGCCGTCGCGCTCGAAACCCCTTAAAAACTTTATTTGGGATTTTTGTGTTTACAAAACCTCTACGGGTTCTACTTCGATGTGTTCGTGTTCTTTGGGTTTTATATTTTTATATGTATTAAATATAAATATAAAAGAAATAGATAAAATTAATCCTGATAAAACATAAGGCAAACTTGCACCTATGCCATAAACTAGTCCACCCAAAAGTGGTCCGATGATCATTGAAAGTGACATAAGTGAAGCTAAAATCCCCATCATTTCTCCTTGCTCTTTTTTATCTGAGAAACTAATTATTTGACTATTCATAACTACGCGCATTGTTGAATGTCCAAAAGCAGTGACGATTAATCCGAAAAAGAAAGCAAACTTATATGGTAATGCCATTACAAAATATCCTAAAGCAAAAGGTATGAGCATATAAACCATCAAGAAAGATTCTTCAAAATATTTGAGCCAAACTTTACGAATAAAGAATGCTTGATTGAGAGAAATTATTATTCCAACGAATGCCATAAGTAAACCAGAGGCAACGACTGTCCAAGAAAATATTTTTGCAATATATAGGGCAAATATTGATTGATTGAGCGAGATAGCTATTCCAAAAAACAACCAAGCCAAATAAAGTGGGAGAATATTTTTATTTTTCCAAGCTTTGATTATAGGTGCGAATGGATTTAAAGAAATTTCTTTTGTATTTCTGTCATGATGCGTTTCTGGTAAAAAGAAATAAGCCAAAATTGTATTTATTGTGGCTAATACTCCCACAACGATGAATGGCAATTTCATACTAAAAGTAGAAAGTACTCCGCCTACTAAAGGTCCAATGATAAAAGCTATTCCAAAAATTGCACCGATTAATCCTAAATTTTTTGTTTGTTCTTTTCTATCTTTTGATATATCTATTAAATAATTTTGAGCAGTTGAAATATTTCCTGCAGCTGAACCGTCTATTATTCTTCCCAAGAAAAGTCCGAAAAGTGTTTTTGAAAAAGCAAAAATTATCCAGCCAATCGCTGAAGATGCGAGACTCACGAGTAATACTGGACGTCTGCCTTTTCTGTCAGAAATCATTCCTAATATAGGTGCACTGAAAAATGCAAAAAGAGAGAAAACAGCAAAAAGTAATGTAACTACAATGTCTGGGACGTTAAAAGATTCTACATAATATGGAAGTATAGGTACGATAAGGCCTATACCTAAAACATCTAAAAATACTGTAGATAATATTATAATTTTTGGTGAGAATTTTGATTTATTTTCAATATTTTCCTGCATATATCTAATTTAGCACAAATAACTTGTATTTTATAATTATAATAGTGTTATAATAAATATTATGAACAACAATTATAATTGGTATTCGCAGTTAATTAAACCAAGTTGGGCTCCACCAAGTTGGTTGTTTGGACCAGTTTGGAGTGTGCTTTATGCATTGATCTTTGTTTCTTTTGGAACAGTTTTTTATAAAGTTTCTAAAAAAGAATTGCCCGCTATTGTTTTGATTCCATTTGTTTTAAATTTGTTTTTTAATTTTATTTTTACTTATTTACAATTTGGGTTAAAAAATAATATTTTGGCAGCTGTGGATATACTTTTAGTTTTGGGTACATTAATCTGGGCAATAATAATAATTTATCCATATGTAAAATGGATTGCGCTCATAAACATTCCATATCTTTTATGGGTTAGTTTTGCTACTGTGTTGCAACTTACTGTCACATATTTAAACAAATAAAAACTCGCTAAAATAGTAAAAAAGGTATATAGTTTAAAGGTGGAAACTGAAGCGTATAAGATAAAAACTCAAAATTTTGAAGGGCCATTTCATTTATTACTTTCTTTAATTGAAGAAAGGAAGTTTTTTATTAATGATTTGTCTTTGGCACAAGTGACAGAAGATTATTTGAAGTATGTTAATACTTTAGATGAATTAAATACACATGAAATTTCTAATTTTATAGTTATTGCTGCTACTCTCATTCTAATAAAATCAAAATCCCTTTTACCTAATTTAAATCTTACTTCAGAAGAAGAGAGCGATATCCATAATTTAGAAGATAGGTTAAAACTATACGAAATTTATACAAAATTAGCTGAAAACATTAAAAATGTTTTTGGAGAGAAAATTATTTTTGCTCCACTTGAAAGAAAAAATGAAGTTTTAATCTTTTTGCCTGATGATCAGATTACAAAAGAGAATATGATGACTTTTGCACGTGATGCGTTAGGTAGAATTCCAAAAAAAGTTTTATTGCCTGAAGTGGAAGTTAAAAAAGTAATGAGCATAGAAGAAATGATAGATAAACTAACAGAAAGAATACAAGATTCTTTCAAAATGAGTTTTAAAGATTTTTCTGGGGTTGCAAAGACAAAAGAAGAAAAAGTGCTTGTAATTGTTAGTTTTCTTGCTATGCTAGAACTTGTAAGGCAAGGTATACTTCATGTAGTGCAAGATAATATTTTTGAAGATATTTTAATAGAAAAATATGATAAAAATTCAAAAATTTTTGAGCCTTCGCCCTCGGAGTCATAAGGACAGGGAACCCACGACTCTTAAAATTTTTAATTTTTATCAATTTAAATAATATGAACATAGAACAAAAAATAGAAGCAATACTTTTCTTTAAAGGAGAGCCAGTATCAAGGAAAAAACTTGGAGAAGTCTTGGGAGTTGGTCAATTAGAAATAAACGAAGGGTTAGATAAATTAAAAGAAAATTTAAAAGAAAGAGGAATAGTTTTACAAGAAAAAGATGATGAAGTTTTACTCGGGACTTCGCCACAATTTTCTGATTTGATTGAGAATTTACAAAAGGAAGAATTAAATAAAGAACTTTCAAAAGCAAGCTTAGAAACACTGTCTATTATTCTCTATAAAAATGGCGTAGGCAGGTCTTTAATTGATTACATAAGAGGTGTTAATTCTAGCTTCACTTTAAGAGCACTTTCTATAAGAGGTTTGATTGAAAAAAGTATTGATCCTGAAGACAGTAGACGCTATATTTATAAGCCTACTTTTGAATTGTTATCTTTTATGGGAGTTAAGTCTGTGGAAGAATTACCTGATTATGAATCTGTAAATAGTTCTATTTCATCTGCAGCAGAAAATTTTGCTGAAGAATTAAATAACGAACAAAGTTCTAATTAATTATTCTTATTATGGAAGCAGAAAAGAAAATACATTCGATAAACTCAGTATCTACGAACTGCCAGAATTGCAAAGGTGAATTTTTGATTGAGCCAGATGATTTTTCTTTTTATAAAAAAATGAAAGTGCCAGCACCTACATGGTGTCCTGAATGTAGAATAATAAGAAGGATGTTGTATAGAAACGAAAGATCTTTATACAAACAAAATTGTGATCTTTGTAATAAACCTACCATTTCAATGTATGATCCTAGAGATAAGTATGTTGTATACTGCAATGATTGTTATGCTTCTGATAAATGGGATCCAATAAATTATGGAGTAGATTACGATTTTTCAAGACCATTTTTTGAGCAATTAAGTGAATTATTTAAAAATGTTCCACGAAGGGCTTTGTATAAAGATTATGCTGTAAATAGTGAATATACAAATCAATCAGTATATATGAAAAATTGCTATCTTTGTTTTGGTGGACATCATTATGAAGATAGTGCTTATTGTGCTCAAAATTTTTATTTAAAAAATTGTTTAGACACTGATTTCTCTCATAAAAGTGAATTCTGTTTTGAATCGCTTCATTTAAAAAATTGTTTTAGAGTTAGATATGGATTTTATTCTGAAAGTTGTATGGATTCTTGGTTGATTTATGGTTGTCGTAATTGCTCAAATTGTGTTGGTTGTACAAATTTGATAAATAAAAATTTCTGTATTTTTAATCAACAATATACCAAAGAAGAATATGAAAAAAAAGTTGAAGAAATGGGCCTTTCTAATCCAGAAAATTTAGAAAAAATTAAATTAGAATTTTTTAAAGATTCTTTAAAATTTCCAAGAAAATATGCGAATATAAAAAATATTGTAAATTCTACGGGAGACGACATAGAACAAGTAAGGAATTGTAAATATGTTTTTTCTGTGACTGAAGGTGAAAATATTAGATATTCTTTTTTTTCTCCAACAGGAGCAAAAGATTGTTTTGATATAGATCATGCTGGGCTCGGTCTTACTGAGGCTTATGAATTACATAGCGGTTTTGGTGACAACAGAGTTTTATTTTCCAATAGAATCTATGATTCTCACAATGTTGAATATTCAGATGATTGTTATAACGATGAATATCTTTTTGCTTGCGCCGGATTACGTAAAAAATCATACTGTATTTTTAACAAGGAATATAGCAAAGAAGAATACGGCATACTCGTAGAAAAAATTAAAAAGCACATGGATGATATGCCTTATGTAGATAAGAAAGATAGAGTATTTAAATACGGAGAATTTTTCCCAATAGAAGTTATTCCTTTTAGTTATAATGATTCTGTTATTTGTGAATATTTTCCTTTGACTAAAGAAGAAATTATAGAAAGAGGTTATAAATATGTCGAACCAGAAATAAAAAATTATAAACCAACCATTTTGCCGCATCAGTTGCCCTCTGTTGAAGATGTAGATGAAAATATTTTGCAGGAGGTTATTCAATGTGAGCATATGGGTCATTGTAATGATAGATGCACTTCAGCTTTTAGAATAATTCAAAATGAATTAAATATTTGTAAAATGTTAAAAGTTCCGTTACCAAAACTTTGTCCAAATTGTCGTCACATGTCTAGAATTAGTTTATTAAATGCACCTAGGCTTTATGATAGAAAATGTATGAAAGAAGGCTGTCAAAATAAATTTGAAACAAGCTATGCTCCAGATAGACCTGAAATTATTTATTGTGAAAAGTGTTATCAGCAAGAAGTTTACTAGCCCTTGGATAGTATATTAGATATGAAAAGTGAAATAAAAAATTGTCAAAACTGTAAAAAAGATTTTGTTATAGAGCCAGATGATTTTTCTTTTTACGAAAAAATAAAAGTACCAGCACCGACATGGTGTCCAGATTGTCGTTTTCAAAGGAGATGTGTTTTTAGAAACGAGAGAAAACTTTTTAGAAACATAGACGCAATTTCTAAAAAATCCATAATCTCTCTTTTTCCTCCTGAGGCAAATTTTCCTATTTATGAGGACAGTTATTGGTGGAGTGACAAATGGGATCCTTGTGAATATGGCATAGATTTTGATAGATCAAGACCATTTCTTTCTCAACTTTATGAATTAAGCAAAAAAGTTCCACATCCTCGTTCTGATGCTACTAGAATGGTAAGAAGTGAATATTCTGCAAATGCAGCAGATCTTAAAAATTGTTATCTAATATTTAATTCAACTTCAACCGAGGATTCTGCTTATGGTAATGCAGTAGATTACTGTAAAAATACATTTGATAACTCACATATTCAATCTTCAGAAAAATGTTACGAATCCTTTTGGTTAAATAAATGTTATGATACTTATTTTTCTTCTCAGTGTGAAGAATGTGTTTCAGTATGGTTTTGTAAAAATTGTTATGGATGTATGAATTGTTTTGGTTGTGTCAATTTAGTAAATAAGTCATATTATTTTTTTAATGAGCCGATGTCTAAAGAAAATTATTTAAATAAAATAAAATTGGTAAATTTATTTAGATGGACGGATCTTGAAAAAATAAAAAATGAAGTTAAAGATTTTTGGATTAATTTTCCTAATAGATATTTACAAGGAATAAAGAATCATTTGTGTAGTGGAGAATATATTTCACATTCAAAAAATGTCCGTGATAGTTATTTAATAAGAGAAGGACAAGATTTAAAATATGTCCAATATGGTTTAGTTCCTAGTTTGAGGGATTGTATGGATGTTTCTGTTAGTGGTAATAATAGTGAACTTATTTATGAAAGTGTAACATCAGGGTGGAATTCTTCACAAATAAAATTTTGTTATGAATGTTGGGATGGTGGGACAGATTTTGAATATAGTGTATTTTGTGGAAATAAAGCAAACCATGTTTTTGGTAGTGTGGCTATAAAAAGTGGTAATTACATTATTTTAAATAAAAAATATTCAAAAGAAGAATTTATAAAACTTAGAGATGAAATTCGTGAACATATGGATAAAATGCCATATATAGATTCTCAAGATAGAGTTTATAAATATGGGGAATTTCTTCCTCCAGAATTTTCTCCATTTGCTTATAATGATACTATTGCCCCAGAACATTTTAGTCTTTCAAAAGAGGAAATTATTAAATATGGTGGTAATTGGTATGAAATACCTAAGGCTGAATATTCAATAACTGTAAAAGCAGAAGATATTCCAAATGATATTCATGATATTCATGATAATTTTTTAGATGAAATTATTTCATGTTTGAAATGTGGTCATGCGTATAAAATAATAATTTCTGAATTACAATTTTTAAAACAAAATAATATATCAGTACCAAGGTATTGTGTAAATTGTCGTCACAATGAACGTATTTCTCAAAGAAATAAAAGTAAACTATATCATCGTTCATGTATGAAAGAAGGATGTCAAAATGAATTTGAAACTTCCTATGCGCCAGATAGACCTGAAATTATATATTGCGAGAAGTGTTATCAACAAGAAGTTTACTAGTCTTTAGATAGTATATTAGATATGAACACAAAATTAATTCACGAAGTTCGTGCTGTAAAAAACAAAAAAGAACTTGGATATATTATTAAAGCTCAAAGGATAAGTGAGCGGGTTTTATATGACACATTAAAATATTTAAAAGAAGGAATGCCCGAAGTAGAAGTTTCTAATTTTATTAAAAAATCTTTTATAAAATATGGTGCACCCATCTTATCCTTTCCACCAATAGTAGCTTTTGGAAAAAATACAGCAAATATTCATCATCTTGTTCCGACAAAAAATAAATTAAAAAAAGGAGATATTTTGATGTTTGATATTGGTTGTACAGTAAATCATTATTGTTCAGACATGACCCGTACATATTTTTTGGGTGAACCTTCAAAAAAGCAAAAGAAAATTTATATAAATGTCCTTGAAGCTCAAAATCGTGCAATTTTAAAAATTGAAAAAGGTGAACGTAACGCAAAATTAATTGATAAAGCGGCAAGAGAATTTTTGAACAAAAAATTTGGAGTAAAAAAATTTGCTCATGGTTTAGGACATGGGGTAGGAACTGTAATACATGAATGGCCAAATTTAAAACCAAAAAGTGAAGATATTATACCAGTTGGTTGTGTCATGACAGTTGAACCAGGCATATATTTAAAAGGTTTTGGTGGTGTACGGATAGAAGATATGGTTTTAATTACCCCAAACAGTTGTAGAAATTTGACTAAGATTCCGAAGGATTTAGACAGTGTAATACTAAAATAAAAATGATATAATACCAAAATGGCGAAAAATAAATTAAAAATTGGGGTGCTTTTTGGGGGGAAATCAGCTGAGCATGATGTATCTGTTGTATCAGCAAAAAATATTATTGGAGCACTAGACAAAAGTAAATATCAAATATATCCAATAAAAGTTCACAGAGATGGAAGTTTTGATTTAAAATCTCTTAAAAAAGTAGATTTTGTTTTTCCTGTTCTTCATGGACCTTATGGGGAAGATGGAAGCATGCAAGGTCTATTAAAAATTCTAAAAAAACCATTTGTTGGGCCAAGTGTTTTAGGTTCTGCTGTTGGTATGGATAAAGATGTAATGAAAAGATTGTTTAGAGATGCAAAGATACCTATTGGTAAATTTGTTGTTATTCGTAGTGTAGATGAAAAAATACCTTTTGAAAAAATACAAAAAATATTAGGTCCTTCAGTTTTTGTTAAACCAGCAAACATGGGTTCTTCGGTGGGAATTAATAAAGTCGAAAATAAAAAAGATTGGGATAAAGCTTTAAAAGATGCTTTTTTGTATGATACAAAAGTTATTGTTGAAGAAACAATAATTGGGCAAGAGATAGAATGTTCTGTTATAGGTAATGAAAATATTATTGTCTCTGCACTAGGAGAAATTGTTCCGAAAAATGATTTTTATTCTTATAAAGCAAAATACATTGCTAAAGATGGTGCTGCTCTTATAATACCTGCTAGACTTCCTAAAGCAGTAACTAGAAAAGTTCAGCGTATTGCTGCTGAGGTATTTAAGACTTTATGTTGTGAAGGAATGGGACGAGTTGATTTTTTTGTGACAAAAAAAGGAAAAATTTATGTAAATGAAATAAATACTATTCCTGGTTTTACTGAAATAAGTATGTATCCAAAATTATGGGAAGCTGACGGCATTACTACGACAAAACTTTTAGATAGATTAATTGATCTTGGATTGGAAAGATTTGAAAGAGAACAAAACTTAAAAACTATAGTTAGTTAATAAAATGAAAAAACTCCCGCTTTCTTATGTTGAACTTTCTAAAGAGAATTTAATTCATAATTTTAAAGCGTTAAAAAGTGTAGCTAAAAAAGGTACTAAGTTTTCTGTTGCAATAAAAGGGAATGCTTATGGTCATGGACAAAATGAAATAGCCAAAATATTAGAACCATTTGTGGATTATTTTCAAGTGAATAGCATAGAAGAATTAAAATTATTACGTAAAGTTAGTAAGAAAAAAACATTTGTTTTGGGTTATATTAAAAAAGAAGATTTATTAGATGCAATAAAATTGGGTTGTATTTTATCTATTTTCTCTTTAGAAAGTTTGAAAGAAATTGAGAGTATAGCAAAAAAACTAAAAATAAAACAAGAAATACATTTACCCATTGATGCTTCTTTAGGTAGAGAAGGATTTTTAATAAATGATTTGTCCAAAATTTTTGAAGAAATAAAAAAATCTAAACATATAAAACTTGGAGGTATCTATGCACATTTTGCGAACATTGAAGATACCAATAATTTTACTCATGCTCAAAAACAGATATTTATTTATAATAAAGCCATAAAACTAGCTGAAAAATTTGGTTTTAAAAATTTTCAGACTCATATTTCTGCTACCTCTGGCCTTCTTGTTTATGAAAAAGATAAAGGAATTAATTCTATTATCCGTTTAGGGATAGGTATTTATGGAATGTGGCCTTCAGAGCATATTAAATTTTTGTATAAAGATAAAATAGAACTTAAGCCAGTACTTTCTTGGAAAACAAAAATAGCTCAAATAAAAACATTAAAAGCGGGAAGTACCATTGGTTACGGTTTAACCCACACAGTTTATGATTCAATAAAAATAGCTGTAATACCACAGGGTTATGCTGATGGGTTAGACAGAGGATTATCAAATAAAGGAGAAGTTTTGATTAATGGAACTAGGTGTAAGATTTTAGGCAGAGTAGCTATGAATATGTTTGTCGTAGATGTAAATCACTTAGAAAATGTAAAAATTGAGGATGAGGTTGTAATTATTGGATATCAAGGAGATGAACAAATTTCAGCAGAAGAAATAGCTGAAAAAATTGATACGATAAATTATGAAATTACTACACGTTTAAGTTCAATTTTACCTAGGGTTATAG
>CAIMAO010000039.1 GCA_903838985.1 uncultured bacterium
AACAGCCCGAGGTATAAATGTATTGTGCGCAAAAAATGATAATATTTCTTCATTTATAGTGTGATTCCAATAATGTAAGTTTAATTATTTTAGATCATTACTCTAATTTATATCCCGTTAAAGATTATTCCAAAAAAATAGGGGAGGCTACAAATATTTTAACCGCATAAATTGTAGCATCGTTGAATTAATATATGTTTTGAGGATAATTGTTAAAACTTAAAACAAGTATATGATTTTCATTATTACTTAAGGGAGGTTCTATAATTTAAATATCAGTATATCAAATAAATATGTTATATTTGGCTATTGAAAAACCCAATAACCATCAAGCAATGTCAAGAAAGTATAAACCCACTGGTAAAATAGGTCTATTCGACAAACAGTTTGCAGCTCAACAGCTTACTGAAATGGGAAATCCATTAGAAGCAATCAGTAAAGTAGTTGATTTTGAGTTTTTTAGACCGATCCTAGAAGAAAAGCTTTTAAACACCAATAAAAAGAATAATGCTGGTGCTAAGCCATTTGATGTAGTTTTAATGTTCAAGATCATGCTTATTCAACGATATTATAATCTCGGTGATCAGCAGGTAGAATACCAAATCATTGATCGAATGAGCTTTAAGAAGTTTCTGGGAATGGAAAGTGGTGACAAGGTTCCTGATGAAAAGACCATCTGGGCTTTTCGCGAGAAACTCACACAAATGGGGATCGTGGAAGATTTATTCATCAGGTTCCGTATTTACTTGGGAGACAAAGGTCTGATATTTAACGAAGGTAAAATAATAGATGCGAGTTTTACAGAAGTTCCAATTCAACGCAACAATAGGGATGAAAACAAGCAAATTAAGGAAGATAACGGCGATGATCTTTGGAACGATAAGCCACACAAGAAAAGTCATAAAGATATTGATGCTCGATGGACAAAGAAAAATGGAGATGACTATTATGGTTATAAAAATCACATCAAGATAGATGGGAAAAGCAAGTTAATAGACACTTATATGGTTTCAGATGCTTCAGTACACGATTCAAAGGTTCTGGATATGCTGCTTACAGAAGAAGATGAAAATCAACCACTTTATGCGGATAGTGCTTACACTGGAGCAAATCAGGATCAGACAATATCTAACGGTAAAATGATAAATCAAGTATGTGAAAAAGGATATCGCAATAATCCATTAACTACAGAACAACAAGCAAATAATAGAATTAAATCAAAAACAAGAGCAAGAGTTGAGCATGTTTTTGGTTTTATGGAACGAAATATGAAAGGATTGTATATCTGGTCGATTGGGTTACCCAGGGCAACCGGCATATTAGGATTAATCAATCTGACCTACAATATTTTTAGATACGAACAATTGATTAGGCAAAATGCTTAATACCAATAAAATATATAATTAAAGGCGATTAAATTGAAAATATCAGAAAATTTTTCTCCCAAAAAGACCGAAAAATTGGTCTTCTAACTGCAGTCTGATGATTGCTAAAAATACAGAAAGATCAAATTGCGATTTGGTCAGAAAAATTTTACTGAAGAATATTGAAAAAACGAATTTTTAGAACCTCCCTATAGAAAAATGGTATCATTGATGAGTCAAAAAGAACGATTAAGAGTACCACCCTATTAAAGATATTTAGAATCTATATGAGATCAAATAAAATATTTCATAAACGACACCCAGCCTCCGGGAAAGAGGTAAAATCACTTAATTATCAATTAATGAGAACCCAAATGTATTTATT
>CAIMAO010000040.1 GCA_903838985.1 uncultured bacterium
ATACACCTAGGCCTTTTGATGTCTTTCCTAAAGTTGTGTCGCTTTTTCCTGAGACGAGCTATGCTTTTCCTTCAGGACACGCAACTTTTTTTATGGCAATTGCTTTTGCTATATTTTTTAATCATAAAAAAGTGGGATATGTATTTATATTATTTGCGCTCTTAATTGGTGTCGCGCGTATAGTATCTGGTGTGCATTTCCCAGTTGATATTTTGGGTGGATATATTTTAGGTTTTGCCATTGCGTTTTTTCTTAAAAACGTATAGAATAGCTAGATATTTATGTGGAAAAAGATAATTTATATATTAATAACACTTATATTAGGATCTGCCGTAGCCTTTTTTGTTTTTAAATCAGAACCTAAATTAAACCCTAATTTTCAAGCTGAAAGTTCATTTTTTAAGAATTCTCCATTTCGTCTTGGGCTAGACCTTTCTGGTGGAAGTCATCTGATATATAAAGCTGATGTCAGTGGAGTTAAGGTCGGAGATGTTTCTACTTCAATGGATTCATTACGTGATGTTATAGAGCGCAGAGTAAACCTTTTTGGTGTTTCAGAGCCCGTTGTGCAAGTTCAAAATAGTAGTTTTGTTTCAGGAGGAGAAGAAAAATTGATTGTTGATCTTCCTGGTGTCACAGACGTTGAAAAAGCGACAGCTATGATAGGGCAGACTCCACTTTTGGAATTTAAGACAGAAGCTCCAAAGGGAACACCACAAAATGCAACTGTTGGGAAAGATGGTAAAGTAAATCTTGATGTTGGTCCTCAATTTGTTTCTACAGAACTTACAGGTAGGTTTTTGAAAAAAGCTACCTTAGAGTTTGATCAAACAACTCGTGAACCAAAAGTAAGTTTACAGTTTGACGATACAGGTACAAAACTTTTTGCACAAATTACTAAAGATAATGTAGGTAAAATGGTGGCTATCTATTTAGACGGAGCACCTATTTCTACTCCAGTTGTTCGTGAAGAGATTCCAAATGGTCAAGCAGTTATTTCTGGTAATTTTACCCCAACAGAAGGAAAACAATTAGTTGGTAGATTAAATTCTGGTGCACTTCCTGTTCCTATTTCACTTTTGTCTAGACAAACAATTGGTGCGACACTAGGAGGTAATGCCGTTAACGCAGGTGTTAAAGCAGCAATCATTGGATTTTTAATTGTTGCTTTGTTTTTAATACTCTGGTATCGCTTGCCAGGTTTTGCTGCAGTGCTTGCTCTCTGTATATATATAGCTATTATGCTTGCTTTGTTTAAATTAATGCCTGTCACTCTTACTGCCGCTGGTATAGCAGGATTTATTATTTCTATTGGTATAGCTGTGGATGCAAATATTCTTATTTTTGAAAGAGTAAAAGAAGAATTACGTTCTGGCCGTACTATTGCAGATGCTGTTTCTGCTGGTTTTTCTAGAGCATGGTCTTCTATTCGTGATTCAAATATTTCAAGTATCATTTCTGCAATTATCCTTTTCTGGTTTGGTACATCTTTGATTAAAGGTTTTGCTTTGACCCTTGGTATGGGAGTTTTGGTATCAATGTTTTCAGCAATTATGATTTCTAGAATTTTCCTTTCAGGACTTATCTTTATTGGAGAGGGTAAGGTAGCAAGATTTTTATTTGGTTCAGGTATTTCAAAATAACTTTTAAATAAATTATGTTTATAATAAAACACAAAAAAATATTCGTTAGCATCTCAGCAATTTTGGTTTTACTTTCTGTAATTGCACTTTTTGTTTTTCCACTTAAAATTGGTATTGATTTTAAGGGTGGTGCGTTAACAGAAGTTGTGTATAAAGACAGTAGACCAGCTCAAGTTGATCTAGATAGTGTATTTAAAACATTAGATATGGGTTCTGTACTTATACAACCAACAGGGGATCTTGGCTATATTGTTAAATCAATTGATTTAAGTGAAACACAACACGCTTTGCTTTTAAAAACACTTTCACAAGATGGCAAGAGTCCGCTCGAAGAGAAAAATTTTAATTCTATTGGTCCCTCTGTAGGACGTGAACTTACTACAAAAGCAATCATTGCCATTGTTCTAGTTTCTCTTGCTATTATTTTGTTTATAGCATTTGCCTTCAGAAAAGTTTCTAAACCAGTTTCATCTTGGAAATATGGGCTTATGGCTGTTATAACATTACTTCATGATGTGATGATTCCTATTGGACTTTTTGCTGTAATGAGCCATTTTTATGGTGCTGAGGTGGATACACTTTTTGTTGTTGCGTCACTTACTATTTTAGGTTTGTCAGTGTCTGATACAATAGTTATCTTTGATAGAATCAGAGAAAATTTAAAAAATAAGGTTGAACACGATTTTGATCATACTGTAGGTAAAAGTTTAGATCAATCTTATATGCGATCAATTTTTACTTCTCTTACTGTTATCATCGTTTTGGTTTGTTTGTTTCTATTTGGGCCAGAATCAACTAAATATTTTGCCTTAATGCTTACAGCTGGAATGTTCTTCGGAACATATTCTTCTATTTTTCTTGCGTCACCATTGCTTGTCTTTATTGAAGAATGGCAAACTAAACATAAAAAATAATTTTTATTATTAACTTAATTTCGCTTTTGCGATTAAAAATATGAGTATACTAACAATTGTTCTAATAGTTTTGGGGCTTATAATCTTGTGGATTGTTTTTGCTTACAATAGTTTTGTGAGATTAGTTAATAGAACCAAAGAAGCTTGGGCTGATATAGAAGTTCAACTAAAACGTCGTTATGATTTAATCCCAAATTTAGTAAATACTGTGAAAGGTTATGCTACACATGAATCAAGCGCATTTGAAAATGTTACTAAAGCTCGTAGTGCCGCTATGGGTGCGGGAAGTTTGGCAGATAAAGCTGGTGCAGAAAACATGTTAACTGGTGCACTAAAGTCAGTCTTTGCTATTTCTGAAGCTTATCCAGAACTTAAAGCAAATCAAAACTTTTTAGCATTACAGAATGAACTTTCTGATACAGAAAACAAAATTCAGGCTGCTCGAAGATTTTATAATGGAAACGTTCGTGATTTGAATATTTCTATTGAGAGTTTTCCAAACAATGTGATAGCAGGTATATTTAAATTCTCAAAAATGGAATTGTTTGATCTTGCAGATAATGATGTTGCTCAGAATCCTGTTGAAGTTAAATTCTAAAAAGCTCAACAAATAGTCCTTGTTGAATTATTAATTTAAGTTTTTTTATGGATATTACATATATTATAGGTATTGCTGTTGTTATAATATTTTTTTATTCGCTTCGTGTGATTAAGGAATATGAAAGAGGGGTCATATTTTTTCTCGGTAAGGCTACAGGCATAAGAGGTCCTGGTCTAATAGTTGTTATTCCAATTTTTGAGAAAATGACCAGAGTTATGCTTCGTACGATTACAATGAATATTCCAGCACAGAAGATCATTACAAAAGATAATGTCTCTATTGATATTGCAGCTGTTGCATACTATAAAATAGTTGATCCGATGAAATCTGTAATTTCTATTGAAAATATTTATGATGCTGTAAATCAAATTAGTCAGACAACTGTCAGAAACATAGTCGGACAATTTAGTTTGGATCAACTCTTGTCAAAAACAGCAGATATTAATATGCAGATAAAAAATGTTATTGATACACATACAGAACCATGGGGGGCAGAAGTGACGGCTGTAGAAATAAAAGATATTGTTCTCCCAGATAATATGCAAAGAGCTATGGCAAAAGAGGCTGAAGCAGAACGTGAACGTAGAGCTAAGATTGTTGCTGCAGAAGGTGAGATGCAGGCTTCAGCAAAATTAGCCGAGGCAGCAGACATTATGGCAGCACATCCAGTGGCTCTTCAACTTCGTACTCTTCAGACAATGGCTGAAATAAGTGTTGAAAAAAATTCTACAATAATTTTCCCTGCACAATTTATGACTACGGTTCAAGAAGCAATGAAAATGATAAGTGCGGATAATATAAAATAAAGAATATGAAAAATAAATTTTTTGGATCTAAATTAAATACGGTTCTGCTCTGTATTCTTATTATTTTAGTCATAAGTGCTCTTTATGTAATGTTTAAAAATGAAGTAGTACAGTTACCGATTTTTTCAGATATTAAAAAAACTGAAGATTCAGAAGATGTTATTAAAAAACTTATGGAAGTCAAAGGAGAAGAAATAGGGGCAGTGTCTGAAGAAAAAAATTCTAAGAATTTAGTTTTTTTGGGGTTATATTTTGATACTATAAAATATAGTCCAATAAAGATTGGTATGGCTTTACCGCAATGTGATGCTTTTTGTCCTACAGTAAGTGGTTATTTTGGGGATTATAATACGCTTTCTTTTAATTCAGCTTATCATGGTGGTTTATCAGGTAAAATTTCGGATAATGCTAATGATAATTTATCAGCAGAAATAGAGCAGATTGTTTCATATAGAAAATTAAATAAAATCTCTCCAGAATATTCAGATGTAAAAATTAATAAAAATGGTATAAAATATTTTTACACCAAAGATAAGATTCCCTCTGGTAATCAAAAATATATAGAAAATGCAATTTTTGGTTTAAATAATAAAGATTTTCCTATTATTATGTTTCAAACAGATAGTGGGTCAAATATAACAGAACAAGAATTTATTGATGTTATGGATTCTGTTATTGTAAAATAATTAAATGGCTACGTTATATACACAACAATCAAAAAATGTCACAAAAACTTGGCTGTTAATGGGTGGATTTTTTGTGATAGTTATTGCTATTGGTTTTTTCTTTTCACAGTATTATGGTAACCCAAATATTCTTTACGTTTTTGTTATTTTCAGTATTTTAATGAATATTGTAAGTTATTGGTATTCAGATAAAATAGCTTTGAAATTAAATCATGCTGTTCAAATAAAAAGGGAAGATAATATAGAACTTTGGAATATTGTTGAAAATCTTTCTATTACTTCAGGATTACCAATGCCAAAATTATGTATTATGGAAGAAGTTTCACCAAATGCATTTGCTACCGGACGTGATAAAAAACACGCTGTTGTTTGTGTGACAACTGGTCTTTTACAAATTTTAGACAAGACAGAGCTTGAAGGAGTAATTGCTCACGAACTTTCACACATAGGCAACAGAGATATTTTACTTTCAACTGTTGTTGTAGTGCTTGCGGGGTTTGTTTCTATTGTTGCAGATATGTTTTTACGTTCTACATTTTTTGGTCTTGGAAGGAGTAGAGATAATGATAGTAATAGTAACGGGATAATGATGCTTATTGGTATAGTTTTATCTATTCTCGCACCTATTTTTGCTACATTAATACAACTTGCGATTTCTAGAAAAAGAGAATTTTTAGCAGATGCATCTGGAGCTCTTATAACACGTTATCCTGAAGGTCTTGCAAGTGCATTACAAAAAATTTCAAATCATTCAAACAAAATGCAATATGCAAACACAGCCACAGCTCATCTTTTTATTGTAAATCCTTTTGGCTCTAGAGGTAGTTTAAGTAAAAAAGTTTCTAATCTTTTTAGTACTCATCCACCCGTAGAAGAAAGAATAAAAGCTTTGATTGGTAGGTAAATAAAAATAAAAAAATACTTTTTTACGGCTCGCGCCTCAACCTGACGTCATTAGTTATCTTTCAGTAGCGTATGCCGAGAAAAGTATTTTTTTTATTTTTGTCTTTATTTTTCTAGTAATTTTGATATAATCTCATTATGGATATTAAAGATATAGAAAATCTAGCTGAATTGGCAAAAATTGAATTATCTGATAAAGAAAAGGAGACTCTTCTAAAAGATTTAGATGGTATTTTAGATTATGTTAAACAAGTGAGTGGCGTAAAAGTAGAAGATTCTGAAATAGAATATAAAAATAGAAATATTTGGAGGGAAGATGAACCCTCGAAAGTTTATCCTGATTTTTCAAGTGATTTAATAGCAAAGCAATTTCCAGAATCACAAAGTGGTTTTGTGAAAGTGAAGAAAATATTATGATAATAAATTTAAAATTAAAAATTTTGCCGGTACGGATTTTTTGAAGCTTAAAAAATCCTGAAATTGGCTCGCCGTCGCTCGCCAAACCCCTTAAAATATTTAATTTTAAATTTTTAGAAAAAATGATTGATACAAAAAAATTAACAATAGAAGAAGCTGCAGAAATGATGAAGAAAGGAGAGATGACATCTGTTGATCTTGTTTCTGCTTGCCTTCAAAAAATAGAAGAAAAAAATAAAGAGTTAAATGTTTTTTTAGAAGTTTTTAGTGATGCACTAGAACAAGCAAAAAAGGCAGATGAAATGATAAAAAATGGTAAAGGAACAAAACTCACAGGGATACCTCTCGCAATAAAAGATAATATTTTGATAACAGGAAGAAAGGTAAGTTCTGGTTCAAAAATGTTGGAAAATTATGTTGCGACTTACGATGCATTTGTAATAAAAAAATTAAAAGCCGAAGGTGTGGTTTTTATAGGCAGAGTCAATATGGATGAGTTTGCAATGGGCTCTTCTACTGAAAATTCTGCTTATGGGCCTACTCGCAACCCTATTGATTCTAGCCGTGTTCCTGGGGGTTCTTCTGGTGGTTCAGCGGCTGCCGTGGCCTCTGGTATGGCTCTAGGAGCCCTAGGATCAGATACAGGAGGCTCTATACGCCAACCAGCATCTTTCTGCGGTATTGTGGGAATGAAGCCTACTTATGGGGCTGTTTCAAGATCGGGCCTCACGGCTATGTCTTCTTCACTTGACCAAATAGGTCCTTTTGCTAAGACGAGCCAAGATGCAAAAATAATTTTGGAATGTATTTTAGGGAAAGATAAAATGGATTCTACTTCTATCGAACTTTCCCCTACACCAGGTGTAGGGAAGAAAATTGGTGTTCCGCGTGATTTTTTGAAAGAGGGAGTTGATGCTGAAGTTTTACAAAATTTTGAAGAAACACTAACAAAATTAAAAAATAAAGGATATGAAATAAAAGATGTTGTGATGCCATATTTAAAATATTCTTTACCTGTCTATTACATAATAATGCCAGCTGAAGTTTCTACTAACCTTTCAAGGTTAGATGGTGTTCGATATGGGTTAAGAGAAGATGGAAATAGTGTTTTTGATGTTTTCAAAAAAAGTAGGTCAAAAGGTTTCGGTGCAGAGACAAGGAGAAGAATAATTTTAGGTACTTATGTTTTATCTCATGGATATTATGACGCATATTACAATCAAGCTTGGAAATTACGTCGTGCTATTACAAAAGAATATGAAGATATATTTAAAGATGTTGATTTTGTAATGACTCCTACAGCACCAACCACTGCTTTTAAATTTGGTGACAAAAAAGATCCTTTACAAATGTATTTAGAAGATATATTTACCGTTTCAGCAAATATAGCAGGTCTTCCTTCTATTTCTATTCCTTCAGGATTTTCTTCAAATGGTTTACCTTTTGCTGTAGAATTTACAGGAAGAACTAGTTCTGATTTATCTTTATTTGATATTGAAAAAGATTTAAGAGATAATATATAGAATATATTATGGATGCATCAAATTTAAATTCTATAACAAATAGTTCAATACTTAATTCTAAATTTGTAAATCCAGATTATTTATTTACTCATGGTGCCGAAATTGTAAAATATGTTTTTACAATGAATACATTGAGGGGAATATATGCTGTTTTGTCTGTTTTTGCTATTTTTTTTATTGCTCTTCTCATTTATTGCACTATCAGAATGTTTGAAATTAGAGAAAAAGAACATAAATATCTACATCATGAAATTGCCGAATATGCTCACAATCAGGCGTTAAAAGAACAAGAACAAAAAGGTGCAGGCGTATTTAAAAATGAAAGATGGAAAAAAGTTTTGGATTATTTATTTTCAACCAATGAGAATGATTGGAAGCTTGCAGTCATAGAAGCTGATACTATGCTCTTTGATCTACTTGTGAAAATAGGATTTAAAGGGGAGACTCTTGGAGATAAGTTAAAAGATGCAAATAGGGATTCCTTTCCTAGTATCAACACTGCTTGGGAAGTACATAATGTAAGAAATAAAATAGCTCACGAAGGTTCTTCTTTTGAATTTTCTTTACATGAAGCAAAAAGGGTAATTAGTTTATATGAGCAGATTTTTCAAGAATTTGGGTACATTTAAAAACAAGCAAGTTTTTTGTCGGTACGGATTTTTTGAAGCTTAAAAAATCCTGAAATTTGCTCGCCGTCGCTCGCAAAACCCCTTAAAAAACTTGCTTGTTTTTATTTTAGAATTAGGGTAAAATAAAAAAGGCCATTAAATGGCTTTTTAGTTTGTGTTTTAAATATAGCGGGGTAGAGAAGAGGTATCTCGTAAGGCTCATAACCTTAAGACTCACGTTCGATTCGTGACCCCGCAACACTTCGGCTCGCTCTGCTCGCTCAGTGCGAGCAATAAAGGTATTAGAAAGAAGAAAACTGAAAAACATTGAAATTCATTAACATTATGATAATATCTTAATATGTCGATGTAGCTCAGGTAGTTAGAGCATGGCACTCATAAAGCCAAGGTCGCAGGTGCAAGTCCTGCCATCGACACAAGTATATAAAAACCTTTGAAATTAGGTAATTTTATGTATAATTGAAAATATGCGGGCGTAGCTCAATTTGGTTAGAGCGCTTCCCTGTCACGGAAGAGGTTGCCGGTTCAAGTCCGGTCGCTCGCGCATCGTTTTTAGCCTAATAAAATAAGCACCAAAAGTTCACGGGTGCAGTGGATTTGAATTGTGATATTATTTGAATATGAGAAATCAATTAAAAAATTTTGCAGAAAATTTATTAATTTCAACGAATATATTTAAAATTCTCTCAAAATTCGGAGAGGTTCACGTTGTTGGAAGTTACGCATTCGATTTAATGACTGAACCAGATATTGATTTAGTGGTAATAACCAATGACCCCAAAAAATCATCTGAGGAAGCTCTTGAATACATATCAAAACAGCATTTATTTCAAAAGATTGAATATGGTGATTTTCAGAAATTTCCAAAAGAAAACAGACCGCCATTCTACATTTTTAATATGCGAACACCATGGGAAGGTGAAGTTTTTGAAATAGAAACATGGTTTGTTCCTGAAGCTAAAGGCAGTCTTGATTTTATTGAAACTATGAAAAACATCTCAGACAAACAAAAACAAGAGATTCTGGAATTAAAATTAGAAAGAAAGAAAAAGGGGGTAGATAAAAACAAATTATCTTCTTATCAAATATATAAAAAAGTGCTGGGCATATAATCAATTTAATAATAATTCTTAATTATCTCATTTATAATATTATCTACCGAATTATACATTGTTTTTTTAGTTTATATTTAAAAGGAAATTCTATGAAAAATAAAGAAGATACTTTTGACCTAAAATTTAAACCAGATTTAACTCCGAAAGAAATGCTTGAGCTTGGTGTATTTGGTGGACTATATTTTGGAGATAAGCCAAAAGAGTTTCCTAAAAGTTGGTTTACTAAAGCAAAATTGTCACCAGACGGGAAACGTCACAAAGAGCTTAATTTTTTTGGTGTAAATGCTAGTCAGCCGCTTTTTGTATGGAAAGATAAGGGATGGATTAATCCACAAGACCCACGTGGGTGGTTTCAATGGTACTGTAGATATTATCTGGGACGTAGAACCGTTGATGATGAAAGACAAATCAAAAGATGGTTGGCAATACGCAGACATATAGCACAAATTAAAAATAATTGTCGCGTTGGAGATATCTTTTGTCGGCCTCGTCAAAGACAAGCATTATTACATTGGGCATATGATTCTAGAAAATTTTAAGGAATAATAGATTCATGGTATTATTTTAATATATGAAATACGTTGAATATTTAGAAAATTTAAATAAATGTCCATTTTGTGGAGAAAAAGAATCTAGAATATTGATGGAAAATGATGGGGCTTTTTTGACGTATGCATTGGCGCCTTATCATAAGTATCATTTATTAGTGATTCCAAAACGTCATGTTGAGTATACGAAAGATTTAGTATGGGATGAAGACGTTTGTGTAATGGCTTTGATGGTCACTGCGATAAAAGCTTTGGGTAAAATCGGACATAATGATTGCACAGTCATGATGAAAGATGGACTCGCTCTTGGAAAAAGTATAAAACATCATCTTCATTATAATATTATTCCAGGAGGGGATATTCAAGATGTAAGCTTAAATATAGAAGTCAGAAAATTGCTGAGTGAAAAAGAAGAGGAAAATCTAATCAAAGAACTTAAAAAAGTAATAAATTAGAATTTTTGCCTTTATTGACAAATAAAAGGGAATAGATTATACTTAGTTTATCTAATTATTAGTTATATAAAGTATATTAAAACATATGGATTTAAGTCTTGGAGACCTCTTGTTTCTTTTTAAAAGAAAAATTATTGAGAGTACTAAAAAAGAAAGTTTAAAAAACGATCTTACTTTTTCTCAGATGGAAATACTGAATTTTATAGGTATTTCTGGTAAAAAGACTATGAAAGAAATTGCAGATCATCTTAAAATAACGCCTCCTTCTGCTACTGTAATGATAGAAGAGATGGAAAAGAAAAGTATGGTGAAAAGAGTGAAAGATAAAAAAGATAGAAGAATTGTTTTTATAATATTAAGCGAAAAGACGAAAAAACTTTTTGATTTAGTTTGTAAGAAGAAAAATAGTATTTTTAAAGAAATGATTTCTAAACTTACAAAAAAAGATCAGAAAGAATTTGAACGTATTATTAAAATTATTATTACAGAATAAAAATTATGAAAAAATATTTTATTTCATTTATACATCAGCCAAAAAAAGTTGCATCAGTTTCTTTAATAATTGCAATTGCTATTGGTGTTTTTGGTTATATAAAAATAAATAAAGTGCCAGTAAAAAGTGTTGCAAACGATACAAGTATGGAAAGTGTTTCAAGTATTTCATCTCCACAAAATGTGACTCTTGGTTTTTTATCTCCTGGTAGAATCAAATCTGTTTTTGTAAAGTCAGGGGATAAAGTAAAAAAAGGAAAGATTCTTGCCACACTAGATGCTGGAAATGCAATTGGGGCACTTTCTCAAGCAAGAGCTGCTTATGATATAGCACAAGCTAATTATCAAAAAATTATAAATGGCGCTACGGGTCCTACTATAGATGTGGCAAAAGCTGCTGTAAATACTGCGAAAGTAAATCTTGATGAAGGGACAAAACAACAAAACATCTTAGTCCAAAACGCTTACAAAAACTTTCTAAACTCCACTCCAGAAGCATTACCCACCAGTGGTCAGAGTGATTATACAGCCCCTACAATAAGTGGTAATTATAATAAAGATACAGAAGGAGATATAAAGATATCAGTCTATTACACAGGTAATGGCCCTAGTTTTAATACGAGTGGTATAGCTTCAGGTAGTGGACTTGTCACCACTATTACACCTCAACCAATTGGAGATTCAGGATTATATATTAAATTCCCAAGTACTAGCTCCACCAACATTACTGATTGGACTATAAGTATACCTAATAAAAAGGCAAGTAATTATGTTGTTAACTATAATGCTTATCAATTAGCTTTACAAACGAAGAATCAAGTTATTTCTAGTTTTCAAGCTGTATTGGACCAAGCAAATGCGTCTCTTTCAGCGTTGGTGGCTACTGCTCGTCCTGAGGATGTTGCTACAGCAAAAGCACAAATTGAAAATGCATCTGGTGTATTACAAATTGCTGATGCAGCATATAAAAATACAATTATTGTAGCACCTAGCGATGGAATTATAACAGCTGTTTATATCTCTGAAGGACAAATAGCCACACAAAGTGCTCCAGCTATAGAATTTTTAGCATTAAATAATCAATAATAAATTTATGGAAAAAGAACAAAATAAAAAAGAAAATATTTTTAAAAAACCTTGGGTGCAGAGTATATCATTAATTGTGATTATCTTTGGTTTACTTGTTGGGTTTCTTCTTTGGCAGTCAAGCAAAGATACAGTTTTTATTGAGAATTCTTTTGTGGAAGCTCCAATAATAAATCTTTCACCTAGCGCACCAGGAATATTAAATGCACTTTATGTAAAAGAAGGGGATAAAATTTTAGCTGACTCACAGGTTGCTCTCGTTGGTGCCCAGGTTCTTTCTACAAAGACGGATGGCACTGTAGTAAGTGCACCAAAAGTTTTGGGAAATTATTTTGCTCCTGGTCAAACAGTTGTGTCTGTTGTGAACGAAAAAGAAATGAGAGTTGTAGGTACTGTAGAAGAAACTAAAGGTTTAAAAAACATTAAAGTAGGACAAAGAGCAACTTTTACAGCGGATACTTTTTCAGGTAAAGAATATGAAGGTGTGGTAGAACAAGTAAGTTCTGTTTCTGATGATACTGGAGTTATTTTTTCAATTTCAGATACACGCCCTGTAAAGAAATTTGATGTAAAAGTGAGTTTCAATGTATCTTTATACCCTGAATTGAAAAGTGGTATGTCTGCAAAGATAACTGTTCACACCAAAGAATAGATTATGGAAGAAAAAAGTAAGGATTCAAATTTACGTTGGTGGATATTGCTAACGGTAATTATAGGAACTTTTTTAGGTCGTCTTGATCAGACGATTGTGAATCTTGCTTTGCCTAAAATTATTAATGATTTCAAAATTACTGTTTCGGCTGCGGGTTGGATTGCTACGGCATATATTTTAGCCAATGCTGTTTTTGTGCCTATCTGGGGAAAATTGGGAGATACTCTTGGAAGAAAAAAAGTTTATATTTTTGGTTTTAGTATTTTTATTTTTGGTTCAATATTGGCAGGACTTTCCTGGAATCTATCTTCTATGATAGTTTTTAGAGTAATACAAGCTATAGCTGGTTCAGCTGATTATCCGACGGCGATGGCTATCATAGCTGTGACTTTTAAAGAGGGGAAAGAACGTGCTCAAGCTTTGGGTATCTGGTCAGCTTCTTTTGCTGCGGCTATTGTTTTCGGTCCACTTTTGGGAGGCCCACTTATTGATGCTTTTGGTTGGCGTTCGGTTTTTCTTATAAATTTTCCAATCGGAATTTTAGGTATTTTTATGGCTATGCGTTTTATAAATGAATCTCGTGGTGAAGAAAAAAGTTATAATTTTGATTGGCTCGGATCTTTTACTCTTGGAGGGATGCTATCTGCTTTAGTTTTAGTACTTGATAAAGGTATGGATTGGGGATGGCTTTCTATTAGTAGTCTTGTCTGCTATTTTTTGATTGTTATTCTTTTAGGATTTTTTATAAAGGTAGAACATAAAGCAATTGATCCAGTTGTTGATTTACGTTTTTTTAAGATTCCAGCTTTTGTTAATACATTAGTAAACAATTTTATTGTATTTATGGGTATGACTGGTGGAGTTTTCCTCATTCCTATTTTTGCTCAAACATTTTTAGGATATACTGCAACTCAATCTGGCTACTTGTTTATACCAATGGCTGCAGCAATGATGCTTGCTTCCCCTATAGGTGGAATGCTTACAGGTAAAGTAGAAGCACGTTATGTTATTTTTGCTAGTACATTAATTGCTGCATTTGGAATTTATTTATTTACTTTTCTTGAACCAAAGTCGACTGCTATTAATATAATTATTCCACTTTTGGTTATGGCTTTTGGTATGGGTTTTGGCATGGCACAGAGAACGAATATTATTGCTTCAGTTGTTGACCCGCATGAAATAGGGATAGCTTCGTCTATTCTTGCTCTTGCTAGAAATATAGCTGGTGCTTTTGGTATTGCTATATTCGGGACAATATTAAGTAATCGTACAGTATCTAATGTTATTTCAATAAATAGTTTTAGCCATTTATATAGCAATAAATTAATTGATATGAAAAAATTTATTGGTTTGATCGAACTTAAAGCTCAAATAAATGCTTATGATTATGTTTTCTTAGTTTCATCTATCGTAGTTTTTATTGGTGCTTTTGCTGTCCTCTCTCTTAAAGTAAAAAATGAACGTACAGATGTAAAAGTTCATATGGAGTAAGGTTTTTTTGAAAAATTCAATAAAGAATAAAAGTGGTATAATATAATCATGGTAGAAGGAATGCCTATTTTAAAACAAATTGAAAAACAATCTTCTATAGAGAAAAAAGTTTTTAATATTGAAGAAGAAAATTTTGATGAAAAGGGTGAACTAAAAGAACTAGATAAATCTTTCGATTTAATTATTTCAGATGGGGTTATACCTAATATTTATTTTGGTGGATCTGATGTTAGAGAAAAAGTTAAAAAAAGTTTTTCTGAAATGTTGCGTGTACTTAAAGATGGAGGAGAAATTCACTTAAAAAAAGTTTTGATAGGACATAAACAACAAAAACAAATGGTTATGGCTGATAGTATTGAAGGAATTCCGGATATGTTAGAAAGTTTTTATGATTTTAAAATTACAAAAACACGTACGCCGAAAGATGATGATTATCAATATGATAGAGTAAAAAATGAAAAAGGTTTATTTACTGAAAGTTTCTTAATTATCATCAAAAAATTAGAAAAAGGAGAAGAAGTAAAAAATAATAAGAAAGAGGATAATTTAGCATAATTAATTTACTCTTCATGAAGATTTCACCTCTAGGGTGATATGATATTAGAATATGAAAATATTAGTTGTTGAAGATAATAAAAAATTGGCAGAGAACATAAAACAAGGCCTTGCGCAAGAAGGGTATGCTGTAGATTTGATTGAAGATGGTCTTGTGGCAGAACGTAGAATATTAGTCAACCGTGATGAATATGATCTCATAATTCTTGATAGAATGCTTCCTGGCAAAGAGGGTGTAGCTATCTGTACTAATTGGCGAGAAAATGGTGTCGTTGTCCCTGTGTTGATGCTTACGGCACTCGGTGGAGTAGATGATAAAGTTTATGGTCTTGATGCTGGAGCAGATGACTATTTATCTAAACCTTTTGCTTTTAAAGAACTTCTTTCCCGTATCAATGCATTATTAAGACGCCCAAAACAATCTTCACCCTTAATACTTAGTTTCCATAATATTAATCTTAATACCACGAGCAGGGTGGTGACTTATAAAAATAAACCCATTTCTCTCACCTTAAAAGAATTTATGGTATTAGAATATTTAATGCGTAATAAAAACAAAGTGATTACTCGAGACGAACTTTATTCTCATGCTTGGGATTTTGCAGATTCTTCATTTAGTAATACAGTAGATGTGCATATAAAAAATTTAAGAAAAAAAATTAACGATAATGGAAAAATTATACAAACAATTCGTGGAGTCGGTTACAAAATGGAAGAATAATCACAGGAAGGATGATTTTTTTGTAGCAAGACTTAGATTAACTTTTTACTATTCTATTACAGCGATAGTTATTTTGGGTTTTTCAAGTATTTTACTTTATAACACAATTCTTTCAAATTTGATTCAATCAATTCGTGATAATATGGTAGACCCTTATATATCTCAGTTGATAATAGATAAAGCTCAAGACATTCTGCTTAACAGATTTTTAACCATAAATGTGATAATAATATTTTTTATTGTCATATTGGGGTTTTTACTTACAAATGAAACACTTAAACCGATTAAGAATAATATGCAAAAGCAAAAAAGATTTATTGCAGATGCTTCTCATGAACTTCGTACACCTGTCGCTGTAGTTATTTCTGGTCTTGAAGTAAATTTGAATAATAAAAGATTAGATATTATTTCAGCTAGAAAAACATTAGAAGATACTTTAGATGAAATGCGAGAATTTTCAAAGCTTAGCAACAGCCTGCTTGATATTTCTAGGTATGATACTTTAAAACAAACAGATTATGAAATTATAGATATCCAGGATTTAGTAAAAAATATTGTAGAAAAAAATAAAAAGTTGGCAGATAAAAAAGAAATAGAAATTAATGAAAAATTAGAAAATAAAGCCAACATAAAAGGTAATAAAATGGAACTTAGTCGTGTATTTTTTAATATTTTAGATAACGCCATTAAATATACGAGAGAAAAGGGAAGTATCTCTTTATCGGACAAGATTGTTTCTGGTAAGTATTTTTTAACTATCAGTGACAATGGCATGGGTATTAAACAAGATATTTTAAATAAAATATTTGATCCATTTTTTAGAGGAGATGAATCAAGAAACACAACTGGTGCTGGGCTAGGGCTTACTCTTTCTAAAAAAATTATTGAAAACCATAAAGGCACAATATCTATAAAAAGCCAATTAAATAAAGGCACAAACGTGACGATTTCTTTACCTCTATCTTCATAATAATTTCATATGATAGTTGTATTGTATTTATATACATTTAGGTCAAGTGTATAAATATTATCAGCTTATTATTTAACTAAATTTAATTTATATGAAATACAAAAAACAAATAGCAACAGGAGCATTGGCTTTATCATTGTTAGTCGGAGGGACTTCTATTTATGCTGCAACTCCTCAAGACTTGGGTATTAAAAATGTTCAAAAAACTTATCAAAAACAAAATAAAAGTAAAGGGAATAAAGAATTAAAGAAACAAAATAATGTGATTGGGACTGTTTCTGCACTGACAAGTACAGGTTTCACAGTTGATGTAAAAAATATGAAGACTAAGACTACATCTTCTGTGGAAATCAAAATAGATTCATCTACTATGTATAGTAAAGATGGGAAAGTGTCTACAGTTTCTGATTTAGTTTCAGGACAAAAAGTAATTGTTGTTGGTAATTTAGATAGTACGACAAATATTGTGACTGCTAAACAAGTAAAAATGATTACTAATATAATTAAACCTAATAAATTTAAAAAAGTTGAGGTAAAGAAAATCGTTAATTAAAAAATAGTTTAGGAAAAACAAAATCCCTATTATGATAGGGATTTTGTTTAGTTTTGGTATAATCATCTTATGAGAAAAATATATAAAAATTCTTTTATTTTCTTATTTTTGGGAATTTTATTGATTCCAAGTTTTTCTTTTATCTCTGCTCAAAATAATACACAAAATGTTGTTTCTTCAGTAGTTCCAGCACAAACTATAACACAAAATATCACACCTACAGTTGCTCCTGATAAATTTGTGGTACTGCTCAATAGTACATTAGATGAGATAACACAAAATCTTTTTGATCAAAATTATATAAAAAGTAAAGAAGATTTCGTTGCAAAATTTTCAAAAACTAAAGGGGACATTCTTCCTGGAGCATACAAGATAAATACTTCTATGACTTTAGATAAAATTTCTAAAACATTACACAGTAAGCCATATATGAAATGGGTCGTTATTCCTCCTGGCTTACGTAAAGAAGAAATTGCTGATCTTCTCGCTACTAATTTAAATTGGACAAGAAAACAAAAAAATAATTGGATAAATGTATATACGAAAATGAAATATGATTATATTGAAGGAGTTTATTTTCCAGATACTTATTTGATTCCAATTAACGAGACACCACTTGCTGTGATGAATAGATTGATTGCCAAATTTAATGAGAAATTTGCACCTTATTTGTTGTCTTTCAATAAACAAAATATGCAATGGACTAAAGGATTGACGCTTGCTTCTATTGTGCAGAGGGAAGCAGCTAATGACGCCGACATGCCACTTATTGCGGGTATATTACTCAATCGTCTTAATCAAAAAATACCACTTTCTGTAGATGCTACACTACAATATGTTCGTGGGAATAAAGGGAAAGGTTGGTGGGCACCTATCAATATTGCTGATAAAAAAACTGTTTCTCCTTATAATACTTACAAAAATGCAGGGCTTCCTCCACATCCTATTTCAAATCCAGGGATAGCTGCAATTGATGCAGTGTTAAATCCGACAAAAACAGATTGTATTTATTATTTACATGACAAAGATCATGTGACTCATTGTTCGGTCACTTACATTGAACATCAAGCAAATATTGAGAAATACTTGAAATAGAAATTATTTTAAAGCACTAATTACTTGTCCGACGAGATAATCCTTCTCATTTGCTAGAGTAGTTGAAAGGGAAGTATATGTTTGATTTGTCATCTTAAAAAGATTTGCGAAACTTACATAAAATTCATTTGCAACATTTTTTGCTACTTGTCGTGTATTTTTACTAAGAGCTCGTCCACGGGTTCTAGATATAGGTTTTGCTAAAGCAGATTGTGTTTTATTTTCTACAAAATATTTATTAAAGAAAGAAGAAATGCTTGTGTATGTATCACTTGTTTTTTCACCTATATAGCTATAAGTATTAAATAAAGTTTCTCCTATTATACTAAACAATTTTGTATTGAGTTCTGTTGTTTTATCTGAAAAGTTTTTTAAATTAGTTGCAGAAGTCGTGAAAGCGCTTCCATTTATTTTACTTATTTCTTTAATAATTGAATTTTTAAAATTTGCGAAAACTGATTCATCAATAATTTTAGGTATTTCTGGTTGACTGTCTGTTTTTGTTTCTTCCTTTGCTATTTGTTTACCATTTTTATTACGCCAAGTTGTGTGAACACAAGAACTTTCTTTACAATCAAATTTAATCCATCCACCATATGGACCTGATGCCCAAGCCCAACCGTTTAATTCTCCTGTTCCCGGATCAATATATACTTTTTGTCCAGTGACAGAAAAATTAATTGCACCAGAAGTTTCACTCCAAGCTGTACCTTTCAATAGGCCTGTAGTGGTATCAGCAAAAAATATTCCTCCATAGGGTGGATTGAATGTGACCCAACCAAGATCATCGCCCCATGCTTTTCCTGTAATACCATTTTTACTATCTATTGTGATAGGGGAATCACCTGATATTTTAAAATCAATGACACCTGGAGCAGGGTTAGTACAAGTGACATCTCTACAAACCTTCGCTTTATTTTCGAGAGATAGATCAATATGTCCTGTTTCTCCTTCGTCTGTAACGACACTATCTGCAGGAGCTGAAAAATCAAAAATATCAGTTGGGATTTTTATTGCAGCAAAACTTTTAGATGTTGAAAACACAAAAAATACACTAAAAATAAATGTGATTAGAATTATTTTTGTAATATTTTTTTTATGTTTGTTCATTGTATTTTAGAATTTATTTTTATTGTGTTGGTATTGACACTGGAACTACTTCTGGTGTTGGTGCAGGTTGAGTCGTTTCTGGAACTGAGGCCGATGCAGGAGTAGGTGTTGGTGCTGGTGTTTCTGTTGGTGTGGGTATTGTTACATTTGGAACTGGTGTTGGAGTAGATTGAGTTGTTTCGGGTGTTGGTGCTGGGTCTGGAATTATTGGCGTTGTATTTTCATTTGTTGGAGCAGGGGAAGCAGGTGTTGGTGCAGGTGTAATATTCGTTTCTGTATTAGCTTCTATAATACCACATTCTCCGGAGGTTGTTTTTGTTGTTCCATTTGCAACTGATAGACAATATGGAGCTCCTGTGATTTCGTCATATAATGTTATGCCAGTACGTTTTTGTGGACTACCTATCTTTAATGTATCTATGGCTAGACCTTTCATGTATGCTACGCTATTTTCAACTTTTGTGACTACATTAGTAAAGAATGCATAAGTAGTGTCATTTGTATCTGTAGGAGAATTTAATTTTGCTTTAGCTAAGTCTTCTATTTTTATATTCAACTCCTTAACAGAAGCAATAAGCAAACCATTGACAGATACCTGATCAATAGAATTACCAACCATGAACATTGGGTTAACTTCATCTGCTATATATCCTATACGTGTTTTAGCTAGAGGAGAATCTGTGCCATAACCTTGTACTTCTTTTATATATCTAAAGGTGTGAAGTGGTGCATCTGTAACCATCTTAAGTGCATTAGCATAATCTGTATAATCAGCAATATCTTGTTTTGTATCTCTTGTAGATGTTTGGTCACCAAGTACTGTTCCATTTGTATCTAGAGCGTTAGTAGGAGCAGCAGTATTAATTCTGATTTTTCCTGCTGCATCTTGCCAGACATATCCTGCTGTACCTCCTTTACTTAAGAAGTTAATTGAACCTGCTCCTGTATTTGTAGCATTTGTGTTTCTTCCGAGTGTGATGACTGGACCAGCGACACCGTTGCCGAGGTCGGAAGAATTAATATCTAGTTTGGAAGCAGGAGCTGCAGAACCGATGCCAAGATTACCTGAAGTATCTATTAATACAGCTGGAGTAGTATTACCAACAACAAAGAATCCTAAATCTCCAGTTGATGTTTTATCATTTCCAATTAATAATCTTGTACCTCCATTTTGAACTCTAAACACGCTAGAACCTGTTCTTGTAACTCTAAATAATTCTGCTCCAGAACCTGTGACATCAAGATTAACAGCTGGTGTTGATGTTCCTAACCCTACTGTTCCATCTGGCCTGATGATAATTTGATTAGTAGTATTGTCTGAAATTTTTAATAGAGGATTTTTATATGTAAAAGAGTATCCTGTGCTCCAGTCTACTGCGGAGTTTACTGTAATAGTATTGTTATCTGTTTTGGCTACAACATATCTCGTTGTAGCATTAGCAATTATTTGTGCACCGATTTGAATATTGGCAAAAGCGCTAGAAGTTGTTGTGACAGTAGTTGAAGAATTAACAGTAGAAAGATTTTGTGCTCCAGCGGTAGAAGCTGGACCATTGATTTCAGTAATTGCAGTCGGTGTTGTCGTACCAATTCCGACATAACCATTACTTAAAATTCTCATTTTTTCTGTTATCGTTCCAGCGTTTCGTGTAAGGAAAGATAAATCTCCAGAGACAGCATTGGTGGTGTGACTTGTATATATTCCCATTATCTTTGATCCTGTAGTTAATGTTCCAGCTAAATCATTTGTTCTGAAATCAAAACCTGACATATTGTTAGTAGTAGTATCAGTATTAATTAAAGACAATGCTCTTGCTCCGACAAATACCGTGGAATCTGTTCCACTAGAAGAACCGGAGATATCTAATATTCCCGCTGGCCCCGTCGTTCCGATTCCTACGTTGCCATTAATAGCAAATATTTGATTAGCTGTTGAAGCGTCAAATACACCATAGACGAGAGCTTTTGTTCTTGCATCTGCTTCACTCGCTCTTGTCGCATTATCTATAAATAATTTATTTGAACCTGTCTCATAATAACCAGCATTGTAACCAAGGAAAACATTACTACTACCAGAGACACTAGTATATCCAGCATGATATCCTATGGCTGTATTGTTGTTTCCACTAGTGTTATTTTGCATGACTTCAATACCCATAGCAGTATTGTAGTTTCCAGCATTTTGATTTAAAGCATAACTTCCTATACCTATGTTGTATGATGATGCACCAACACTTCCTAGACTATATCTTCCGATTGCGATGTTGTTGCTACCGGTGGTAGTTCCATTAGAATTTCTTCCTATTGCGACATTTGCACTTCCTATAGTTAGAGAATTCATTGCTTGTTGTCCTACTGCAACGTTTTCATACCCAGTAGTTAAAGCACTAATCGCACCTGGTCCAATTCCTACGTTGCGATTTGCAGTTGTCACATTTGCAAAATTAGTACCAAAAGAAAGATTACTGCTTCCAAAAAATCCTCTACCATTTCCGTTCATCCATATTGTTCCACCTGTTGTGTTATCTATATCTCCTGAAGTTGAAGAATAAACTAAAGCAGGCAAACTTCCATCTGCAGTTGAGTCTATATAACTTGTTGTTGTGTTGTCGCTTATTGTTGTTACTAGATAATATCCATTGTTTGGTAAGTTTGCTTTTGTTCTAAATATTTTACGAGCAGTCACTACACTTTCAGAAGATGTAGGAATTGTTAATGTCACTCTATCATTTGGAGAAGTGGTATGTATAGCAGAAGAAGCTGGACTCATTGATGTCCATTTAGAACCTACCATGTATTGAACTTTGTAATAATAATCAGAGGCGTCGGTCAAACCGGCACCACTAGAAACGACTCCTGTCGGTGCTATAGGATCCGCTACTATAGAAAATCTCAAATCACCATTATAAATGTCGAGTTTTTGTTGAGGGCTTGTTGTTCCAATTCCGATATTACCAGTATTATCGACAACCATTCTATCTTGGAGAACTTTAGAGGCATCAGCAACTCTGAAAGTTAGTAAAGAGTTTGCGAAACCAGTTCCAGCTTTTGCTCCTAATTCAGATATAACATAATTACCAGAAACGTTTCCATTAAAAAATTGTAGTTTTGGTTCGTTTGCACCAGCGCCACTGCTACTATTAATTCTTATTGTTGGATTATTGCCAGTACTAGAGACTTCTAGATTTTGATTTGGAGTAGTTGTTCCTATTCCAACATTGCCGCCATTTGGATTTAACAATAATGGATAAATATTTTGTAAACCACTTGGATCTGTCGCTTGTATCCATGATTGATATGGTGAAGAACCATTAACACCCATATCTAAGATTACGCCACCTGTTCCGTAGAGACGGAATAGGGCGTTAGATGTTGTCCCTGAATTATTTGGTAACCCTGATGTACCATTAACTTGTAAGTTTTGTGTTGGTCCATTTGTCCCGATACCAACTCTACTATTTGTCGTATCTATATTTAAAATATTTGTTGTTCCATCTGCTTTGTTGAATTGTAAAGCAGTAGTAGAATTTGCGGAAGGAAATATTTTTCCTGTTTTTACTCCATTTGTAAATGCTTGCGCGGAAGATGTGGCACCAGTCGTGGCACCTGTGGCTAGCAATGCTCCAGAAAGGGAAGTTAGATAAGAACCTGCAACTTGAGCACCAACATCAGAATAAGATAAGTCAACTCCATTTATTTTATATTTAGAACCAGAAGAAATGTTTACATTACCTACAACATCCAATGCTTGTGTAGGAATCGCTATTCCTATTCCTACCTTAGAGTTAGAAAAATATGCATTTGCTATATCATTACTACCAGTGATATGAAAACGTTCAGTACCACTAATATCTCCTCCAACTGTGCTTCTTAAAATAAATTCACCATTAAAATTATCTTGAAGACTAGTAAAATGTTCTAGATCTCCATTTTCATCATTTATACTCCCATATAGATTAAAAGTACCATAAGGACTTATTGATAATGTGTTGTTTGAATGAGAAGCTCCGCTGTTGTTGTCATATTGTTTACCAATTAAAATAAGACCCCCATTTGTATCAATTCCAAATGTTTGATGTTGAAACATGGAAAAATTATTACTATTATATTCTGTTCCATAAATATTAAATTGACCAGAACTAGTTACATTTAAAGTTTGTCTTGATACATCATAGACACCACTATCTGAATTTTGTATTTTGCCCAATAAACTCAAATCACCATAAGGATTAATTTGAAGTGTTTGACCAGCTAGACTACCACCATCATTGTTGTCCACAGAACCTGAAAAAAGAGCATTACCAAATTGGTTGATTTGAAGATTATTAGAAGTTTCCATACCGTTACCATTTCCTCTATCAAAACTTCCATTTAAAGTTAAAGTACCATTTTCACTAACACCTAAAGTCCCGTTTGAATTTAGATTATCATTTTGATCTGTGGCAGCTCCATAAAAATCAAAGCTACCATTTGCACGTACAATGAAAGTATTATTTTGATTTATATTATTATTAGGATCAATAGTGGTTCCAAAAAGATTAAAAAAACCAAGCCTGTCTATATTTAGAGTATCGTTTGTCTGATTATTATCTCCAACTCCATCGTTACCCCATTGTTTACCTGTTAAAGTTAAATTTCCATAAGCGCTAACAGCTAAAGTTTGATTTTGCCAAGTGTCGTTATTGCCATTATTGACTGTACCAAAAATATTAAAGCCTCCTTGATTATCAACAATTAAATTATCATTAAATTGTGTTCCATTACCAAAATCATTTGCACCATTTAGTTTAAATGTCCCATTTTTCAGTAATGTTAATGCATTGTTTCTATTTCCATCATTGTCTCCATTTCCTATTTCGAATAATGATTCGTTTTGATTCCAACTACCATTGTCTCCTCCACCTATATTATATTGTCCTGTTGCAAACGATCCATAAGCATCTGCATTGGTGTCTTGACCCATTGCGGTGGAATAGTTGCCATTTGCATTTACATTATTTCCAATTGCAACAGAATAATCACTATTTGCGTTTGTATTTTCTCCTATAGCGATAGATGATTGCCCATTTGCAGTTGCAGAATTTCCAAATGCTATTGCGTGGTCACTATTTGCATTTGTGCTTGATCCCATAGAGATAGAAGCATAACCACCTGCGTTGCTATTATTTCCAAGAGCAACAGAATAATCACCACCTGCATTTGTATTGTTTCCACCTATTGCCACAGAACCTTGACCACTTGCAGTTGTGTCTTCTCCCATTGCCACAGAACCTTGACCACTTGCAGTTGTATTTTGACCTGTTGCTGTTGAAAATAAACCAATATTTGAATCATCCCATTGTGTGCCACTTACTGTACCAGCTCGGAAAGAACCTTTTCTTGGATACCACATCATTCTTGTACCTATGCCGAGATTTGCTGTGTATCCAGCATTAATAGTTCCAGTTGCAATGATTGCACCAGTGTTACCCGAATTATTCAAATAAACGATGCTTGACGTATCACTTAATTCTGTGGAAGCATGATTTGAGATAGAAGAGACAGTGCCTGTGACATTACCGACAAAAGAAGATGCAGTGACTGTTCCTGTGCCAGCATTTATATTATTGTTGTTTGTGACGATACCGTTTGTCCAAGTGCCACCTATTTCAAAAGCTGTTGTACCGGTGCCAGTATTATTTACATAAATTCCTTTTTCTGTTGTTCCTGTACCGGTGTTTGTAAGTGAAAGCAATGTCTGTGTTCCAGATGTGGTGTTGTTGGTTAGAAGTCCACTGTAAAGATTTACATTTGTGTCGATAGAACTATCTCTTACTGTGTAAGTGGAATTGAATGGATAATTTACACTTAAATATCGGAGATCATTTGATCCAGAATTCCATTGTAATGTAGCATTACCACTACCAGAATTTCTTTGGAATATTAATGCTTTGTTTGTATCACCAGCTTCATTAGAACCTATTGTATATGTGTTAGAAGAAGTAGAGCCTGCCGTTACATTTCCTACAAGACTGTTGACTGTAATTTGATCAAAATAACCATTCTTCCAGTAATAAGTGGGTGAGCCGATAGTGTTTGTGTTTGATACAGAAGAAGTTGTAGGACGAAATGCTCCAGTGTTATCAAATACAACTTCGTTTGTGGCAGTGACAGGTTTTAATTTTAATAAATATTTATTACCAGAACCGGTGCCAGCACCTGTGACATTTATGCCTATGCCAGTAAAACCACCACCGGCAGTTGTGGCATCAGTAAGAGTTAATAATTCTCCTTTTGTGACTTGTCCATTACCAGCATTTGCAGTAATTATTTTTGCTATACCTGTACCGGAAGTTAGAGAATTGCCTGTGACAGAAAAGATGGTCTGAGTTGTAGCATTAGAATCTATACTGAAAGTGCCTGCAGAAGTTTGGCTATTGCTTACTGATAAATTTGGAATAGTGACAGTGCCTGTGCCGAATGTGACAGGACGATTATTAACTGTGTTGATGTTTAAAGTAGATGTGCCTTCTGTCGTGTCTATAATAGGATTAAGAGCTGCGAAATTTGTAGTGATATTATTGAAATTTGCATTACCTGAACCAGTGTTGAAAGTTTTAGAGCCGATTATCGTCGTGTCTCCATTTAGATTAACAGCACCTGTTCCGGTGTTGAAAGTGTTTTCTCCGGTTTGAGAAAAAGAATTATCTAAAATTGTTGCTCCGTGTAAAGTTAAAGTGCCAGGTGTCGTTGTCGAACCTATGACGTTGATCGATGAAGCGCCAGAACCGAAAGTATTTAGAGTATTTAATCCTGTTGCAAGTGTAGTAGATAGGGAAGAAGAAAGAGTGCCGACGACATTCACATTTCCAGTGAAAAGAGAATCACCAGTGACATTTAAGTTACCAGTGAGGCTAGAAGTGCCATTTACATTTAGGGTGCCTGTTAAATTAGAAGTGCCATTTACAGCTAGTGCTGAAGTAGTTATGTTACTAGAATTGAAATTTGAAGATGAAAGATTTGTCGCAGAAAACAAACTACCACCAGAATAATTTGTCGCAGGATTTGGTGGAATGATTGCACCAGGAAGATAGACAAGTGGAAGAGGAGTGTATCCAGAACTAGAGGATGTTGTTTGGACTGATAAACCAGAATCTCCTTTTGGTCCAGCTGGCCCACGAAGTTTTTCTAGAATATCTTTTGGAAGATTTGAAAGTAAATTTCTGAGAGCGGAGAGAATAGATTTATTGCTTACAGTAACATTGCTAGTATTATTTGATGTCGTAGTGTTTCCGTTTGTTGTTTTTACGAAAGAATTATCTGAACCTTGAATTGTAAATGAAGTAAGAGGATTTTTTTTGTTTGTATCTCCCTTTTTTTGGACATAGCAGTTTGTATCTTTTGGACCACAACCACCCCATGGAGTGGTAGAAGCACCTGGATCAAAAATATTGTCATTTGGGACTATCAAAGAAGCTGGATTTGCAGCAAAAGTGGTAGGAATAGAAAAAATTATGAGAAATAGAAATCCCAAAATAAGTAATTTTTTTCGCAATAAATTATCAGGCATAAATTATTCTTTTTACATATATATTATATCAATTTTTTGGGTGCTTAAGAAGATAAAAAACACTCAAAAAATGTGGATAACTTTATTTTTTAAAAAGGAAAAAATATTTTTGAAAATTTAAAATTTTTTTTTGCAAAAAAAGTGAAAATACACTAAGATGTGAGGGTATAGAAAATTAAAAAATTAGCCGTTGTAGCTCAGTTGGTAGAGCACGATATTGGTAATATCGAGGTCATCGGTTCAATCCCGATCAACGGCTCCAGCAGAACAAAGGCAAAGATAATTTTGTATAGCCATTTTAAAAACTATCTTTGCCTTTGTTTTAATAAGCCGATGTAGCTCAGTTGGTAGAGCAATCCCTTCGTAAGGGAAAGGTCGTCAGTTCAATTCTGACCATCGGCTCAGAAAAAATATAAATAAAAAATTCCCTTTGGTTGTTATACCGAAGGGAATTTGTGAAAAGATATTAATATATTACTGTTCCAGGTTCTTCTGGATTATAGAAACTCCTGATCGAACACAATATATTTCCCATTTCGAGTGGTTCAAGCGTTCTTGGATGTAGAACGTGAACGATCTCACCACTTTCTTGTTTTTTCTTTAGTTCGGATCTAGATATTCTAGGAATAAAAACAGCACTTGAACCATTGGGACCATTTGGGTCACAAGTATATATGCCTCTCACATTCTTGAATATTCGTAGTTCATTTACATTTAGAAAAAATGAAAGAAGAGATGCAGTGTAATCGCTTCCTTCTCTTCCAAGAGTTGTGGTTGCTCCTTTTAAACCTCTACCTACGAATCCTTGAGTCAGTATGATTTTGGTACCTTTTTCAAAAGCTTCTTTTATTTCAATTTTGCTTTGATTACAGCTTTTTTCAAAATCAACATTGGCTTCCCCGTAAGAATTATCTGTCGAAATTAGATATCTTGCATCAATAAATTTTGATGGGATATTTGGCAGAAATTTTTTCAATGCATTTTCAATTATCATTGCAGAAATTAATTCCCCAAATGGTAAGATATGATCTAAAATATATTTTAGATCTTTGCCTTTTAAGTCGGGGAGTTCTTCAAATAAAATTTTGTGAAAAAGATTATCAAGTTTATACCGGAAAGTGAAATCATCAGGGAATAAAGTTTCTGATATTCCTAGATGAAATATTTTTATTTCGTCTAGAATTTTATAACTTTCTTCCTTCGACCCTTCAATGTACGACTTTACAATTTTTTCTAATAAATTGGTTGTTTTATTAAATGCTGAAACGACCAAAATATTATTTTTATTTTCCACTTCTGCCAAGTGATAACAAATGTTTATCACCTGATGCACAGATCCACTATCTTTGAGGTTTCCGCCTCCAGTTTTTGTTGCTACATTTATCATAATGTTGTCTCTCTTTTTTTGTTTATGTCGAATAACTATTATTATATTTATATAAATTTTAATCTTATTGTAAAGATAAGTTAAGTTTTTTAACATTTATCTTGTATTTGGCACTTTTTGTAAAATCTGTTAAAATACTAAATATGATAAAAATACAACCAATTGTGAAAGACATTATTTTAAAAGAGTTTGAGGCTTATTTTGCTTTGACCAATGGCTATATGAATATGAGTAGTTATGCATATAAAATATTGCCTAAAGTAGAAGAATTAGCTAAAAAAAAGGTGACGATAACAAGCTTGGTAGTCTCACTGTCTCGTCTTAAAAAAGAATTTAAAAAAGAAAAATCACTTATACATGATGTGTCTATAAAAAATATAACCACGAAGCTTCCGATTTCAGAAGTGATTTACGAAAACACAACTAAATTTATTAAAGAGCTTGAATCTTTATATAAAAATATGTCTGTTTTACAAGAAGATTTTTTTACTGTCACGATAGGCACGAATGAAGTAGATATTATTTGTTCCTCAAATTTGGAAAATAAAATTTTGAAACATTTTAAAGTAAAACCAATTATTATTAATCATAATCTTGCTGCAATTGGAATCTCTTATGGTCCAGAGGTTTTTGATACTCCAAATACTTTCTTTTCGCTTCTTGCTGTATTGGCTCGTTCTCGCATAAACATAGAAGAACTCGTTTCTACTCCCACAGAACTTATTTTTATAGTTAATGAAAAAGATTTTGGAAGAACTGTCGCTTTGTTCTCAGAAATGCATAGAAAAAATAACAAATAAATAAATATTTTTATAAAATGTAAAGATAAAAAATTTCTGATATACTCATAAATATACTATGCAAGAAAATTTTGATATACAAAATGAAATAGAAAAGTTAGAAGCGGAAACTCAAGAAGTAGATTTTTGGAATGACAAAAACAAGGCACAAGCGACTTTAAAAAAGATTGCTGAGTTTAAAGATAAACTTGCAGGTGCTAAAAAGTATGACAAAGGCAATGCTATAGTCACGATCATCTCTGGTGCAGGGGGAGATGATGCGGAAGATTTTTCTCGTATGCTTTTGGAAATGTATATGAAATATGCAGAGAGAAAAAATTGGAAAATATTTTTTATTAACGAACATAAAAATGATCATGGTGGCTATAGAAATGTCTCTTTTGAAATGGAAGGCAAAAATGCTTACGGAATGTTGAAAAATGAATCTGGGGTGCATCGTTTGGTGCGTATTTCTCCATTTAATGCAAAAAAATTAAGACACACTTCTTTTTCTTTGGTTGAAGTTTTGCCAAAGTTTTCAAAATTAGAAGAGAAAGATTTTTTTATTCCAGATGCTGATTTAAAGATAGAATATAGTCGTTCGGGTGGTCCTGGTGGACAAAATGTCAACAAGAGAGAGACAGCAGTCAGACTTATTCATATTCCGACAAATATTTCTGTGCATGCTACGGGTGAGCGTTCACAAGAGCAAAATAGAGAAAGAGCCTTGTCTATCTTGAGAGCAAAGATTTTTAAGAAAGCTCAAGATGAAAAAAAGACAATAGAAGAAAGCATGAAGATAAGTAAGGGCACAGATATAGAATGGGGTAGTCAAATTCGTTCATACGTATTGCATCCGTACAAAATGGTTAAAGATCATCGCACAAATGCTGAAACTTCTAATGTAGATGAAGTTTTGAGTGGAGAACTTGATCTTTTTATTGAGGCAGAGAAGGATTTGTGATAAGATAAGGTGGTGATTTATTTTAATAATGTTTCAAAAGTTTATAATGACAATTCGGTTGCCTTGGATGATGTCACTTTGACCATTACGACAGGAGAATTTGTTTCTATCGTTGGGCATTCTGGAGCAGGGAAAACCACTCTAACTAAAATGATTTTAGCAGAAGACATTCCTACAAGTGGGACGGTCTTTTTTGAGTCTACAAATATTCCAAAATTAAAAAATAAAGAATTAACCAAACTAAGAAGAAGAATAGGTGTTGTTTTTCAAGATTTTAAATTACTTTCCAATAAAACTGCTTATGAAAATATTGCATTTGCAATGGAAGCTGTCGGTAAAACAAATGAAGAGATAGAAAGTGATGTTCCGCACGTTTTGGAACTCGTTGATTTGAGGAATAAAATGTATAATTTTCCTAGTGAGATGTCTGGAGGCGAGCAACAACGCTTGGCTATTGCTCGAGCTATTATAAATCAACCAGAGCTCATTATTGCCGATGAACCTACTGGTAATCTAGATGCGATAAATACTTATGAGATAGTCCAAATTTTAAAAAAAATTAATGATCTTGGTACAACAGTTATTTTAACAACACATAACAGAGGAGTGATTGATTCCCTAAAAGGACGAGTGATCACAATGGAAAAAGGTAGAGTTGTTAGAGATGACAAGGGTGGTAAATATGTTATATAATGATTATAAATTATGAGTGATTTAAAAAGAATTACAAAAGCAGGAATTATAAATTTTACTAGAAGTGGGGTTATTTCTTGGGCTGCTGTACTCGTCGTCACCATCACTCTTTCTGTCATAACTTCGATTCTTTTATTACATGCAGTACTCAATTTTTCTCTTAATCAGATAAAAGATAAAGTAGACGTGACAATTTATTTTAATGTTGGTTCTTCTGAAACTAAAATAATGGCCTTGAAAGATTCTTTAGAAAAATTACCAGAAGTCGCTAGTGTTTCCTATGTTAGTGATGAAGAAGCATTAAAAATTTTCCGTGAACGTCACCAAAATGATTATCCTACAATAGCAGCACTAGATGAAATATCTACCAATCCACTTGGGGGATATTTAAATATAAAAGCTAAAGAAGTTTCTCAGTATGAAAGTATTTCTAATTTTTTGAGTTCAGATAACGCTCTTGTTTTAGGCTCTTCTGCAATCATTGATAAAGTAAATTATAATCAAAACAAAACAGTTATAGATAAATTAAATCATATAATTTCTGGTGCAGAAAAATTAGGTTTTTTAGTCACATTAATTTTAGTAATAATCTCTGTGATTATCACATTCAATACTATTCGTTTGACTATTTTTATTTCTAAAGAAGAAGTGGGCATAATGCGTTTAGTCGGAGCAAGCAAGATGCGTGTTCGTGGCCCTTTTATGATAGAAGGAGCAGTCTATGGTGTCATTTCAACCTTTATTACACTGGTTATTTTCTGGCCTATTACAGCTTATTTAGGGAATAACATGACTGGATTTTTAGGTATAAATCTTTACGATTATTACATTTCGAATATTTTTCAAATTTCTGCTATAGTGTTGTTGTCAGGGGTAGTTGTATGTATGCTTTCCAGTTTTATTGCAATTAGAAAGTATTTAAATAAATAAAAAATAAGTAATGCAAAAGAAAGAAACAAAATACATTTTTGTCGTGGGGGGTGTTATTTCCGGAGTAGGAAAAGGTATTACTTCATCTTCTTTGGGACTCATTTTAAAAAATCGTGGATTGAAAGTTACTTCTATAAAAATTGATCCATATATCAATGTTGATGCTGGCACTATGAACCCCATAGAACATGGGGAAGTTTTTGTGCTTAAAGATGGTAATGAGACAGATCAAGATATGGGTAATTATGAAAGATTTCTTGAAATAAATTTGACTCGTATAAATTATATGACCACGGGTTTAGTTTATAAATCTGTTATAGAAAAAGAACGTAATTTAGAATATAAAGGTAAATGTGTGCAAGTGGTTCCACATATTCCACTTGAGGTTATAAGACGTATAAAAGAGGCAGGGAAAAACGCAGACGCAGACGTTGTTATGATTGAGATAGGTGGAACAGTCGGCGAATATGAAAATATTCTTTTTCTTGAAGCTGCCAGAATGATGAAACTTGAAGCACCAAAAGATGTTGCCTTTATAATAGTTTCTTATCTTCCTACACCACAAAATGTCGGTGAAATGAAAACAAAGCCTACTCAACACGCAGTGCGCACACTTAATGCTTCTGGTATTCAACCTGATATTTTGATAGCTAGGGCAAACGTGGGCTTAGATAAATTAAGGAAAGAAAAAATTGCACTTTTCTGCAATATTTTAGCTGATAGAATTATTTCTGCTCCAGATGTCAGTAGTATTTATGATATTCCAATAAATTTTGAAAAAGAAAAACTTTCAGAAAAAATTTGTGATATTTTAGATATTGATTCTAAAAAAGTAGATATGAAGGCTTGGAAAAAATGGGAGGCTTTTGCCAAACACGCACACAATGGTAAAGAAGTAGTGAAAATAGCAATGATAGGAAAATATTTTGAAACAGGAGATTTCGTTTTATCTGATTCTTATTTATCTGTGATTGAAGCTATTAAATATTCTAGTTATGCACAAAATAGAAAACCTATTCTTACTTGGTTGAACTCTAGTGATTTTGAAAAAAATCCTGCGAAATTAAAAGAACTTAAAAAATATGATGGAATAATTGTTCCAGGAGGTTTCGGTTCGAGGGGGGTAGAAGGTAATTTAAATGCAATAAAATTTGCTCGTGAAAACAAGATTCCTTATTTTGGTCTTTGTTATGGTATGCAAATGATGGTCATAGAATATGCAAGAAATGTTTTAGGTTTGAAAGATGCAAACACAAAAGAAGTAAATCCAAATTCTAAAAATTTAGTGATAGACATAATGGAATCACAAAAAGAAATTTTGAAAAATAATTCTTATGGTGGCTCTATGCGTTTGGGAGAATACAAAGCAATTTTGCGTGATGGTACAATAGCAAAAAGTGCTTATGAAACAAAAGAAGTATTAGAGAGACATCGTCATAGATATGAAGTTAACCCTGCATTTGTGGCAGATCTAGAAGCAAAAGGTCTTGTGTTTTCAGGGCGATCTCCAGATGGTCATCTAATGGAAATAGCAGAACTTCCAAAAAATAAACATCCATTTTTCTTAGGTACACAATTCCATCCAGAATTTTTAGCTCGCCCGCTTGACCCGCATCCTCTTTTTACGGCATTCATAAAAGCTTGTATAAATAAAAATAAATAATTTTGTCAGATATGAAATTATTTTTTCACAAATTTGGTAGAAATATCTTAGATTCTTTTAAGGGTTATAATTTTTTATTTCATTTGTTAGCGATTCTTTTAACATATCTACTTGTTGTATCTAATTTTGATTGGAAATATTATTCCTATCTTAGAGGAAGTTATATTTATTATTTTGCTTTTGCGGCAGCGGCAGTGGGAGCCATTATTCCTTTTATCGCACCATCCTGTGCTTTTATTTTTGGGAAAATACAAAAGGATAAAAAACTTTTTAATGCTGGTTTTGCTTTGACTCAATCGGCTATGCTTGGTTTATTTATTTCTTCTTTTTATAAAATGTTGACTGGTAGAGCTCATCCTGAAATAATACAAACTTTTAGTGATGTCACTCATATATTTAAATTTGGTTTGATGCGTGGGGGAATATTTTGGGGTTGGCCATCTTCACACACTGCTGTAGCTTTCGCAATGGCATTTAGTTTGTGGGTAATGTATCCAAAAAATAAAATAACAAAAACCTTCGCTTTGATTTATGCTTTATTTGTGGGGCTCGGGGTGTCGATGACTGTTCATTGGTTTTCAGATTTTGTTGCTGGTGCAATAATCGGTGCAGTGATAGGAACAGTAGTCGGAAAATCTTTTAAAAATATAAAAAGCTAAAATAACCTTATAAAATAAGGTTATTTATATAAATTAATGATTTATAATTTACCATTTTGAACTTTGTTTTTTTACTTCACTTGGTAGATAACTTTCATTTAATTCACTCGCTTGTTTTGATCTTCTTATATATAAACGGCGATTTTGAGTATCGAAATAACCTGCTGTTGGTTCATCTCCTTTAGATAAAATAGATTTTGGTCCTGTCATTACTGTTGGTTCAAAGCCTAATTCTTTGGTAATAATATTTCCTAAAAATTTAATTGATTCTTGGTATTCTCTAAATCCAGCATTTCCTCCAAAGATAATAGCATCTATACTTTTTTCTTTACATTTTTCTTTGATAATTTTAATTAAATCGGTTAGATCTTTTGTGAATAATTCTTTTTTATCTTCAAGAAATTTTTCAGGATCTTGGTGTGTCATAAAAGAAATTTGTTTTTTACTATTTTTTTCTTCCCCAACAATTATTATTCCAGTACTATTGAAATATTCATTAGAATATTTATTTTCTGGAGTGCATTCGGACATTGCATAAGTTTCCTTACCTGCGTTTTTAATGTTTCGTTTTTTATAGACTTCTTCATTTCCAGAATAATCAACGAATTCACCGTTTCTTCTTATTTTCCAAATAGTACTTAGTGTTGATTCATCAACATTTTCTTCTTCTACAAGACAAGCGCGAATAGGCTTAAAAGATTCATTTTCTTTTTCCTTATTAAAAATGGAATTTTCAGAATTCATAAATAATTTGATGTAAATTTATAATATTTACTAGCTGGGAGACTTGGACTCGAACCAAGATAACTTCCTCCAGAGGGAAGTGTCCTACCATTAGACGATCTCCCAATATAGAGACGACCTGCCTCGCGTTGGCGTGAGTCAAGGCGGGTCTCCCAATGGCTTATCATTACAATAATACAAAATAGCCTTTTTATCAATGCTTTTTTAGGGTATAGTTTTTATGTTATAATAAATATTATTAATTAAATTTTTAATAAAAATATTATGGAAAATAAAAAATGCGAAAGTTGTTTAATGCCATTCTCAAAAGACC
>CAIMAO010000041.1 GCA_903838985.1 uncultured bacterium
AGCCTATGGCTAGTGTATTAAATTTTTCCTTTTAATTTCATGTATTTTTTGTTAGTATGAAAGAACAATGGATTTAAAACATATCCGAAATTTTTCGATTATCGCACATATTGACCATGGGAAATCTACCTTGGCAGATAGGATGCTTGAAATAACGCACACTATAGAGGCGCGGAAAATGCGTGCTCAGGTGCTTGATTCTATGGAGCTCGAAAGAGAGAGAGGAATCACGATTAAAATGCAGCCAGTGCGTATGGAATACACTTTAAACGAGCAAAAATACGTTTTAAACCTCATTGATACCCCTGGGCACATAGATTTCTCTTATGAAGTTTCTCGTGCTTTAAAAGCGGTTGAGGGATCGATTTTGCTAGTGGACGCTACTCAAGGGGTACAAGCTCAAACTTTAACAACCTTGGAACTTGCTCGAGAAAGTGGTTTAGTGATTATTCCTGTTTTGTCAAAAATTGATTCACCTCTAGCGAGGGTGGATGAAGTAAAAATGGAAGTGGCAGTGCTTCTTGATATTGACCCAGATGATGTTTTAGAAGTTTCTGGAAAGACAGGCGAGGGAGTAGAAAATTTAATTTCTGAAATTATAAAAAGAATTTCACCCCCTAAAAAAAATATGGAGACAGATGGGCAAAAACATTATGAAGAGAAAGATAGTGTTCGAGCTCTTGTTTTTGATTTTAAATACGACAATCATCGTGGAGTAATCGTTTATGTGCGCGTATTTGATGGTCATCTTAAAAAAGGGGACTCTCTTTTATTTTCTGTTTCAGGTGAGAAATTTATTTCTTTAGAGGTTGGAATATTTGCGCCAGAAGAAAGTCCAAAAAGTTCTATTGATGCTGGTGAGATCGGATATATTGTGACTGGAATTAAAAGACCTGGTATCGCTTCTGTCGGAGACACCATTACTCTTTCTAAAAAACCATTAGAGGCTTTACCAGGATATATGATTCCAAGACCAGTGGTTTGGGCTTCAGTTTATCCAGAAGATGCTGACAATTTTTCTGATTTGAAACTTGCACTTGGAAGACTCCGTTTATCCGATTCAGCTTTTTCATATGAAGAAGAATCTTCCGGAACTCTAGGAAAAGGTTTCCGCTGTGGTTTTCTTGGAATGCTTCATTTGGAAATAATTACTGAACGTTTGAAAAGAGAATTTGGACTTCATTTAGTTGTTACAATGCCTTCCATTACTTATAAAGTAGTTTTAAAAAATGGAAAAGAAGAAATGATTTATTCTCCTCACTTTTTTCCAGAAGATGGACAAGTAGTAAAAGTCTATGAGCCTTGGGTAAAAGTTAAAATAATTACTCCTGATTCATATGCTAGTGTTTTGATGCCGTTTCTTTTTGACCATGAAGGAATTGTGCATACTACCGAAAATTTTGGCGACAATCGCTCTGCAATAAGTTTGGAAATGCCTCTTCGAGAATTGATGCGAAACTTCTTTGATGATTTAAAAAGCATCACTTCTGGCTATGGTTCTATTTCATACGAAATTGGAGAATATAAAGTAGCGGATGTTGTAAAACTTGATATTATTGTTGCGGATGAACCGATGGTGGCTTTTTGTCGAGTTGTTTCGCGCAAAAGAGTAGAAGAAGAAGCTCGAACCCAAGTGGATCGTTTAAAAAGTATTATTTCGCGGCAGCAATTCGCTTTCAAAATTCAAGGCAAGGCCTTGGGAAGAATTATTGCCTCAGAATCAGTGTCTGCTTTCAGAAAAGATGTTTTGATGCATGGCTCAAAAGTAGTTGGTGGTGGAGACGTAAGTCGCAAAAAGAAATTGCTAGAGAAGCAAAAGAAAGGTAAAGCCAGAATGAAAGAAAACGCTAAAGTGAACATCACCCAAGATGTCTTTTTGAAAATGATGCGAGCGAAAGATTAATTGGAAAATTATTTTAATCGGAATATTGGGGAGTATAATAAAATCATACTGACAATAATCAAAACCACCAAAACAGACCAGATTACTTGTATTTTCTTTTTGTGCTTTTTATCGAAAATCATATTACAATAGTATCATATTATGCGAAAGTTTCAAGAAAAAAATAAATTTAAAAATTTTATGCGGTCCAAGCCAGTTTTGGTATTGCTTACGATTATTTTAATTGCTTTTGTTTGGAACATAGTAAATCTTACTATTAAACTCGAGGACACTTATAAAAATAAAAAAATAGAACAAGAAAAAATTTCTGATTTAGAAAATAGAAAAGCAAAACTTTCTACTGATATTGATAAATTAAATACTGACAAAGGGAAAGAAGAAGCAATCCGTGAGAATTTTGGTATGGTGAAAGAAGGAGAACAAGTGATAGTGGTTGTAGATGATAAAAACCAAACAACCGATGAACCAAAGAAAGAAGATAAAGGGTTTTTTGTATGGTTTAAAAATTTATTTAAATAGTCAGTGAGATCCTTAAGTTCTCACTGGAAAATGTATGTATATTAAGATAGTTGCTAAAACACAAGCTAAAAAAGAAAGTATAGTTAAAAAATCCAAAGACCATTTTCTAATCTCGGTGAAAGAAAAAGCCGAAAAAAACATGGCCAACAAAAAAATCATTGAGATTTTGTCACAGTATTTTGAGGTTCCAAAAGGGAAAATTAGAATCGTAAATGGACACCATCACCCTCATAAACTCATAGTTGTAGGAGATATCTTGTGATATAATATTGTTATGAAAATCACATTATTTGAGGTTCCTAAAGAAGAACAAATTATTTTTACTAATTTACTCACAGGTCTTGAAGTTTCTTTTGTTGAAGAAAAATTAAATGAAGAAAGTGCGTCTTTAGCTAAAGATGCTGAAATTGTTTCGATTTTTGTCGGCTCAATGATAGACAAGAGTGTCATTGACGCTATCCCTAATTTAAAATTTATTGCTACCCGTTCTACTGGGTTTGATCATATTGATAGAGAATATTGTGCGACTAAGGGAATTTTGGTTTCAAATGTTCCAGCCTATGGCTCAAAAACAGTTGCTGAATTTGCTTTTGCCTTACTTTTATCTCTTACCAGGAAAGTTTTTGAGGCGGCTCGTCAGCTGAAAGAAAGAGGTGAATTTTCTATTTATGGATTTGAAGGAATGGATTTGAATGAAAAAACAATTGGAGTGATTGGTACTGGGAAAATTGGTAAAAATTCCATAAAAATTGCTAAAGGTTTTAATATGAAAGTTTTAGCTTATGATCTTTATCCAGATATAAATTTTGCTAAAGAAATTGGTTTTGAGTATAAGAGCTTAGATGAAGTTCTTTCGGGATCTGATGTTTTGACCTTGCACGCTCCTTATACTAAAGAAAATCATCATCTAATAAACAAAGAAAATATTTCAAAAATGAAAAAAGGTGTTTATTTGATAAATACGGCTCGAGGTGAATTGATGGATACAGATGCTGTTGTTTGGGGATTAAAAGAAAAGATTATTGGTGGGTTAGGGCTCGATGTGATGGAAGGAGAACGTGAACTCAAAGAAGAATTTGAGATACTTTCTTCAGAAAAGAAAAGCGAGAAAGTAAAAGATTACAAAACTCTTTTTGAAGACAGAGTTTTAATTGAAATGCCGAATGTGATTATTACTCCTCATATCGCTTTTGACTCAAAGGAGGCAGAAGGAGAAATTATAAAAATCACCATAGAAAATATCAAAGGATTTATTTCAAACACTCCTCAAAATTTAGTGAAATAATTTTCTTATAATAAAAGAGAAATAACGATAGGGGCTATTATAAATGAAAAAATAGTAGAAATAAGGATTGAATCTCCAATCAATTCTTTATCTAATCCGAATTTCTCAGCAATTACAAAAGTAGTAACGGCTACAGGCATTGAAGAAAGTAAGGCTAATACTTTTATGTTGTGATTTCTAAATATATATAAAGAAATCAGGACAGCCAATACTGGTAAAACAATCATTTTTAAAAATGAAATTATGAATGACCATTTTAGATTTTTTTTAGACTGACCGTGTAAAAATGCCCCTAGGGCAAACAGTGCAATAGGAGATGCGGTGGCACCGAGCATGGCTATTGTTTTTTCGATACTTTCAAATGCTTTATATTCTAGAGTGAAAAAACTTGAAATAATTCCGAAAATAATCGAAAGAATTAATGGATTTTTTGCTAAATTGAGTAATTCATTTTTAAGGTTTGATTTTTGAGAGTTATTATTTCGTTGGATAAAAATCGTTACTAAGACTATTGGTATAATAAGAAAAAAGGAACCAATGAGTGATGCCTGTAGAAGATATTTTTCTCCAAAATTCATACCAACGAGTGGAAAACCAATAAAAACAGTATTGCCGACTATTGAACCCAAAAGGATTGTGGCCTTTGTTATTTTATTTATTTTAAATAAAGAAAGGATCGTAAATACAAAAATAGAAAAGAAAGTAATAATTGCGATACTTTCAGAAATTAAAATCCAAGTATTGTGATTAGTAAAATCCACATACCAGAAACTGCTGATTATCAAAGAGGGAAGTGCTACATAATAAGCAAAACTATTCAAAACATGGACCCAGTTTTTATCTATTATTTTTGCTTTATGAAAAAGCCAACCAAGAAAAATTATTAAAAATACTGGCAACGAAATTAATATAGTTTGCATGACTAGTCGATTATATCAACAATATGGTAAAATTAAAAGATGGACAATAACAAAATTACCAGAATTTTAGCCGAAGAAATAAAAGACTCAAGGGGAAACCCGACCTTAAAAGTAACTGTGTGGATCGGAGAAGCTTCTGATAGTTTTTCGGTTCCATCTGGCGCGAGTACTGGAGCACATGAAGCGCATGAGCTTCGAGATGCTGATGGAAAAGGAGTAAAAATTGCTATTGAAAAAGTAAATAAAGTTATTGCTCCAGCCCTGATGGGCACGGATGTTTTAAATCAAAAAGAAATTGATAGGATTATGATAGAGTTTGATGGTACGCCCAATAAAGACAATTTGGGTGGGAATTCTATGATTGGTGTTTCTATCGCTTGTGCCAAAGTTGCCGCCAAAGCATCGGGAGTAGAGGTATTTGAACACTTGCGAATTTTAGCAGAAATAAAACCTTCACGCAGAATCCCGCATTTATATATGAATTTAATAAATGGAGGTAAACATGCAAAAAACGATTTGGCTTTTCAAGAATATCATGTTGTTTCTGACACAGATGAAGTAGAAGAAGCTGTTGATATCGGAACTAAAATTCAAAATTCTCTGAAAGAAATTATTAGGAAAGAATTAGGGGATGATTCCTTGGTATTAGGTGATGAAGGAGGGTATGCTCCAAAAGTTAGTGATATAAAAAAACCTCTTGAATATTTAGGGCAAGCGATAAAAGAAAATGGGTTAGAAGGGAAAGTGCGATTGGCACTTGATGTGGCAAGTTCTTCGTTTTACGAAGATGGTTTATATAAAGTCGACAATAAGGAAATAACAAAAGAAGAGCTGGCAAATATTTATGATTCTTTGACTAAAGAATTTGATTTGCTTTCAATTGAAGATCCGTTTGATGAAATAGATTTTGAAAGTTTTGCTAAATTAAAAGAGGAACAAGATGGTCTGATTGTAGTGGGAGACGATTTAACAGTGACCAATAAAATTTTATTGCAAGAAGCGATTGATAAAGAAAGTGTGAATGGCATGATTATTAAGCCAAATCAGATCGGTACATTATCCGAAACTCTGGAAACAATGCGCTTGGCGCGGGAGAATGATATAGAACTTATTGTCAGCCACCGAAGTGGGGAAACGGACGATGATTTTATTGCAGATCTTGCCTTTGCTTTTGGATGTTTTGGTTTAAAAGCTGGTTCGCCGTTAAAACCAGAAAGAATGGTGAAATATCAAAGATTGATAGAAATTTCAAAAATGTAATATCTAAAAATATGTTATAATGCATATAAGCATCTTTAGACATAATTATTATTTAATATCTAATTTTAATATCTATGATAGAAGAAAAAAAGGAGAATTTTGTAAAATGGTATAGCGAGGTTGGAATTGCGGACGTGCCTATCGTAGGAGGGAAAAATGCAGCTCTCGGAGAAATGCATTCAAACTTAGTGCCACTTGGAGTAAATATTCCAGATGGATTTGCGCTTA
>CAIMAO010000042.1 GCA_903838985.1 uncultured bacterium
GGTTTGGCTGCTGTCTTAATATCTATTTTTGCTCCAATTCAAAACCTTTCTATTCTCAATATTCTTGTAGTCGCCTTTGCAGGAGTTATCTTTGTCGCGAGTTATATTCCTTATATGTATGCCCTCAAAGAAGATGAGGTGTCTATTGTCGCACCCCTTTGGCAAATGATTGCTCCAATTTCCTATGTATTAGGAGCCGTATTTTTAAGAGAGTATTTACCCTTGAAACAAGTTCTTGCTGGGCTCCTTATTGTCGCTGGGGCGGTGCTTATGACTATTGATTTTAAAAAATTTGTTTGGAAAGGGCGTATTTTTAAATTAATGTTTTTGTCTTCTTTTCTGCTTGCTTCAAATACCCTAATATTCAAAATCATTGGGCTGGAGTCTTCTTTTTGGACCGTATCTCTTTGGGAATACGTTGGGGCTTTTGTTTTTGGTATCGTTCTTCTTTGTTTTTCATCGTATCGTGCAGATTTCGGAAGTTTTCTTAAAGAAGGTGGAAAAAAGATTGTTTTTCTTAATATTTTAGCTGAAAGTATAAATGTTATTGCTAGACTTTTTTTCAATTTTGCAGCTTTGGTTGCACCGATAGTTTTGGTCTACGTTTTAAATGGCACTCAGCCACTCTTCATTTTTCTTTATGGATTGATTCTATTTTTTTTCTTTCCAAAGATCGAAGCAGAAAATTTTTCCAAGACCCACTTTATGTTGAAACTTTTAGCAATTATAATAATGATTTTAGGTTCAACTCTTTTGTTTTTATAAAATCATCAAATTAAATGGTATAATAAATAAAATTTATGATTCCAGAATTTCCACAATTTAAAAAATTGGAGTTATCGGACAAAAAAGATATTGAAAAGTTTACCTCAAAATTTCCGCCTTACTCTGATTTTAATTTTGTCTCTATGTGGTCTTGGGATATCAAAGGTGAGATGCGTCTTTCGGTGCTAAATAATAATCTAGTGGTGCGTTTTACGGATTATCTCACGGGCAATCCTTTTTATTCTTTTTTAGGAGACAATAAAGTCAACGAGACAGCCGAACAGTTACTTGAGCTTTCAAAAAATGAAGGTTTAAAAGCGGAATTGAAATTGATTCCAGAGGATTCAGTAAGATCAGTAGATAAAAAAAAGTTCAAAGTGAAAGAAGACAGGGATAATTTTGATTATATGTATGCCACAGATAGTTTGCAAAAAATGGAAGGAGGAAAGTTTGAAATAAAAAGAAAACATTGTCGATTTTTTAAGAAGAAATTTCCTCATAGAATAAAAATTCTTGATTTAAATAATCCTTTGACTAAAAATGAAATAGTAAACCTATTTAATGATTGGGTTGCTGATAAAAAAGGGGAAAAATCAACAGATTATTATCGAAATGAATTTACTGCACTTTCGCGTTTCTTAAATTCTTCAGAATCGATTAATTTTTTTGTAGTTGGTATTTATTTTGGTGATAAATTGATTGCTGTTTCTGCAACTGAGAATACCCACAATGCACACAACTTGGGCCATTTCCAAAAAACACGTTCAGTTCTTTTTAAGGGGATAAATGATCATTTGATACACGAATTGGCAACTATCTTAAACAAAAAAAATATAACACATATGAACCATGAACAAGATTTAGGTATACTAGGGTTAAGGGATAGTAAGAAATCATATATGCCATCACATTTTCTTAAGAAATTTTCATTATCAGCCAACCAACCTAGTGATATTATATGTAACTAGGTTGTGATATAATTGCATACAATATTATGTATAAAAAATTAGAGAAATTTTTTAAAAACAGAATGGTGCAAGTAGATATATTGTTATTAGTAGTTGTTACTATCTGGTGGTTTTTTATTAAACCCTTCAATTCAGAATCTATCACACACAGTAAACATATTTGGAGTTCTGCATATATGTTTATTTCTATAATAGGTGGAGTTTTTGGTTTAATTATTTCAAAATATTGGGGTGGGTATAAAAGCATTATTGGGAAAGCCATTCTTTGTTTTTCTGTCGGTTTATTTCTTCAATCCTTTGGACAGTTTGTCTATAACTACTATACATTATTCGTAAAAATTGAAACGCCCTATCCTTCTTTGGGTGATTTTGGATATTTTGGAAGTATTATAGCTTATATTTACGGGGTATCTCTTTTAGGACGTGCTGTTGGGTTGAAATTTTTCTCTAAAATATCAATTAATCAAATTCTTGCCATAGTACTTCCGTTGTTGATGTTGGTTTTTTCATATTTTTTCTTTTTAAGAGATTACCAGTTTGATTGGTCAAAACCTCTTACTATTTTTCTGGATTTTGGATATCCATTAGGTCAAGCGACTTATGTCTCCTTAGCACTACTTGTGCTTATTGTTTCTATTAGATCTTTAGGTGGGATGATGAAAAGACCTGTTTTATTGTTAATCTTTGCCTTGTTAGTTCAATATTTATGTGATTTTAATTTTTTATACCAAGCTAATCGTGGAAGTTGGTATGCTGGTAGTTGGGGCGATTATTTATATGCAGTGTCATATTTTATTATGACCTTAGCTATCATTTACATAGGCAGTACCTTTTTTCGCATTAAAGAATCATAGTTATTTGCTTCATGGAAACACTTTTACAAATTCCAATAAGAATAATCAAAGAACAAGAATTTATTATTGGCCCTTTGGCTTGGGATGAAGCAAGAAAAGTTTCTGGACTTAACATCGATCAGATACATAATTCGGTCTCTTTTTCAGGAGATAGTAAAGATATTATCAATCGTCTAGTTGCTCAATATGAAAGATTTTTTGGTCGTGCTTCACATGCTGTTTGCCATAATGCTGTGCAAGACATAATTGCAAAAATGTCTCCAGAAGAAATTCCATCTAGCCTTAAGTAATAAATTTTTATGACAAATGATAATGACGAAAACATTCCTATCGCTGGAGAAGAATATAAAAAGGTTACGGAAGCGATGTATAAACAAAATCTTGAGTTAGCGAGATTGTATAAGCAGGTTGATGGTTTAAATAAAAATTTAAAAAACTTAATTCAACAAAGAGAAAGTTTGATGCATTTGATTAATCATAAAGTGAAGGGTTCATTTACTCATTCAAAATACATTTTTGCCGGCCTCTTAGACGGTATGTTTGGTGATATTTCATCTGACGTGAAAAAAATTGCACAAGCGGGGCTAGACTCAGACATTGTGGGAATTAGAACAATTGACATGATATTAAATGCTACTAATTTACAAAATGGAACAGTAAGCTATGACATGAAGCCGGTTGATTTTAAAGAAATTGTTTTAAATACAGTAGAAGAAAGAAAAAGTGTAATACAA
>CAIMAO010000043.1 GCA_903838985.1 uncultured bacterium
ATTTGTTTATATGGATTATTTTTATCTCCAATAAATATATAATCAAATCTATCAAAATTTAGAGATAAAGATGAATTTTTCATATTTTCTTTTGTAACAGGAGTTATGATATAATCGGGTCTGTATTTTTTATAAAAATTTAATACTGTTTGTCTGTCTTGAACAAGTTCATCTATATCTTTACTGTCTGCAACATATTTTTTGGTTTTATCTTTTAGCTTCGAATTATCCACTTTGCTCCTTTCTATTGGCTTAGGTTCTTTGATTTTAGGAACGTCCTGTGCATTCGCCTTTACTAAAGGTAATGTAGTTACCATAAGAGCCGGGACAGCTATTTTCCCAATTCTTTTTACCTTCCCTGAAAAATTTTTTAAAGAATCAACTATAGTTCTATACAAACCTCCAACTTTCCCTAATGCCCCTCTTTTTGCTTCTATAATTTCTGTTTTTAAGATAGGATCATCAACTCCAGTTTCAGGAATATTCTCAATAAAATCTTCAATCTTTTTGGTTTCTTTTTCAAAATCCTTTTGTGATATTTGAACTTCTTCTGGAGATTTTATGATTTCAGTTAATTTTTCTGGGTTATTTAACTTTGTTTCTTCGAGCGACATATTATTTATTATTTAAATCTTCTAATATTTTTGTAACCTTTTGAGCATCATCTTTTTTTCTAATATCTTTAATTTTCAATATTAAATCATTTTTTATGTCATTTAATGATTTTCTGTAATTTTTGAATTTTTCTTGCAAATCCTGCTGATTTATAGGCATAAATTTGTTAACTTGATATCGTTATAATACACAAATTATACCATGAAAAAACAAAAAACTCCCGATTTTCATCGGAAGTTTTTCAAAAGGACTAAGCTCGTTTCTTTGTGGTCTTCTTTGCCTTTTTTGCTACTTTCTTTACTGCCTTCTTTGCTTTTTTTGCTTTTGCCATAGAATTTGTCGCTTGCGCGAAATTAATTTTTTAATTAGTTTGCAATAATCGCGACCAAAAAATATTTCAAAAAAATTAAGAAATATTTTTCTAAAAAAAATTATTGCAAAGAACTAACTTAATTATCTATCAAAACAAAACAAAGCACAATACTTTTTGCAAAAAAACTGTGGATAACTCCCAAATTTATTTTAGAAATTAAATATGAATTTATGATTAATAAATTCAAAAAGTTTTTAAAGAAAATATTTTTTAAAAACTTTTAATACTGAGATAAAAATAAAAAATACACCACTAAAAGTGGTGTATTGAAATTATTTTCATTTGAAGCGGGTGATGGCTAACCTCCAACATATGTGCCTATGTGAGTGCGACCACCCGCTACAGATAAAAACAATTTACGCTAATAATTATAGCATAATTCGGGCCGCTGGGAATCGAACCCAGTCTATACCCTCCCGAAGGGTATGTACTACCGGTATACTACGGCCCGTACGGCCCGGTTGCTTTATTTTATAACATATTTTGTTTATAAATTTAGTAGTTAAAAACTAGAATTAATTATCTTCCTAAATTTTAAGCAATTAAAAAAGTATTATAAATAGTCTATCTAAACTATTCCATCACCATGCATTGTCCTTAGTTTCTTCAAATGCTTTTAACATTGATTCTTCATCTGTAAAATTCTTTGGACTTAATAATTTACTTTTAACTTTTGAATATGAATCCTTACCACCAAATAATTCACTTAATGTTCTTGCCTTAAAGTTTTTACGGATAAAGCTATCAGCCATATAGAAATCTTCTTGGATACTTCTAATTATGGCA
>CAIMAO010000044.1 GCA_903838985.1 uncultured bacterium
AAAAAAAGAAATATAAAATTTTAGCTATTGTTGGGATAACATTATCACTTATAAATTCTTTTATAGGAATTTTAATGAAAATATAAAAATATGTTTTGTGAAAATTGTGGACAAAAAATTAAAGATGATTTAAAATTCTGCACGGAATGTGGACATTCAGTAAAATCAATGACCATTAAAGATTTAAAAGAAAGATGGTACCACCGCTTTTTAAGAGTTTTATATATAATTTCCTATATTCCATTATTACTAATAATCCCAATCGTATGGAGTGGAAATAATTCTTCTTATGTATGCTCTGGTTTAAGCTTTAAAAGCTATTTAAATGATAGTTGTCACTATGTAGATACTTACGGTAAGGCTTTTTTATGGTCATTAATTACTCTTGCTATCTACATGATAATTATTAGATTAATTAAAATTGCTGTTATTTATATAATTATTGGCAAAAAACCAGAATGGAAAAAGGAATTTAAAAAATTGTTTTAAAAAATACGCCTAATAAAATAAAGGGAGGGGGAGGTATCCAAATCTAATAACATATAGATATAATCTAATTAACGTTTCCACACAGACCAAAAATCAACTCAAAAAGTAATGTTTTCTAATACACAAATACTAAACATCACCACACACATCTATAATGTCGGAAAACTATTAGGAACCTAACAAAACCTAACATTTCCTGTAACGTTTAAAACGCATAGAAAAACGCATTCTTCGCTGATAAACAGCGTAATAACAGCGGGGTAAGAATAACTGCTCATCAGTTAAATAACAGTAAAAAAGGTGTAATATAGAAACATGGGAGATTACTTGGTTATCTACACAGATGGTTCTTCTGCCCCTAATCCACGAAAAGGTGGAGTTGGGTTTCGTATGATTTTTACTGATGGAACTCAAAAAGATTTTTTACCATATGGATATATTGGAGCTACTAATAATGAAATGGAATTGCAGGCTTGTATTCTTGGATTACGAGAAGTCTGTAAACTAGAAAATTTAGGGGGAGCACGTGGAATCATTGTTTGCACTGATTCTCAGTATGTAGTTAGTAATTACAAAAATGCTATGTTTAATTGGCCACGTCAAAAATGGATTCGTAGTAATGGTGAACCAGTATTGAATGCACTTCAATGGAAGGAGCTTATACGTTTAATGAAACGAACATGGAATACATTTCGTGTATATATTGATTTTGAAAAGGTTGATGCTCACTCAGGCATTGAAGATAATGAAGCAGTTGATAAACTAGCAAAATCTTCTCGCAAAGGACCAATGTCTTCAATTAAAATATCGGTAAATAAAATACGTAGAAGTAACACTGATAAAAAAACAATTAGAGGAAGTATAAAAGGTGAAGGTCAGCGTATCCGTATTCGTGTAGTTAGTGGAAGCTGGTTAACAGTTCAAAAAATTTTTAGATTACGCTGTGAGGTACTTTCAAGGAAGAGTAGGTATTTTGGTAATATGGATTTTATATTATCCAAAGATATGCTAAGTGCAGGGCACACCTATGATATTATTTTAATGAATGGGTTGGACCATTGCTGTGTAAAAAAAATAATAAGGGAAGTAAAAAAGAAGTAAAAGGTTTAAATATAACTAGGAATATGTATTTGCACGTCATTTAACACACTAAACTCAGTTCTAATAGCTTCCACTACGGCACCCAATCGGGAATTTCTAAATAATATCTTTATTTTACAATGACTTTTCAGTTCCAGCTTGGTATACTTTATA
>CAIMAO010000045.1 GCA_903838985.1 uncultured bacterium
ATATAAAAAATTTTTTGTAAACAAAATAGGAACTAAACAAAATGGCTAGAGATAGAGAAGTTAATTTGACTGACTTTTTTAAGGAATGTGGTCTGGGTTCTCAGACTGTTCATATCTTGGAAACTGAAGGAATGTATCCTTTTAACCCTGATTTTAAAGCCAATTGGCTTTATTACACGCTAAAGGGCTATCAGTTTTTAAAAGAAACAAAGGGCTTTGATGAATCAGCCGTAAAAAAAATTGCTTGCATCGCTGCTGGAAGTGGAGCAGAAGTAATTGGTCTTGGAAGATTATTTTCAAATGTTAGTCATATATGTATGACTGATATTGATCCTGATGTTGTTATGGGATGTTTTCGTAATAGCACAATGGCATTATTGGATATGAACATAAATCTTCATCCTGTACTTGGTTCATTATGTGAACCACTTTCCGGTAAATTTGATTTGGTAAATGGAAATGTTCCAAATTTAATTTGTGATGATAAAAAAGATTTATCATCAGGAAATGAAAAAGGAACATTTGTCCGGTCAAATTCACTTCCGGAAATAATGCCTAAAGAATATTTAAAGTGGGGGTTAGGAACTCAGTTTGAATATTTAAAAGGCGCAGTAGATTGTCTTACGGATAATGGATCAGTTGTGACTATAGTGGGTGGTAGATACCCATTAGAGATAACAGAAAAATTGTTTCTTGATTCTGGTTTGCAGTTGATGCCGGAATTTAGTGTCGGATTTAAATGGCAAACTCAGCCGGAGCCAGACTTTGAGGGCTATGCTGCTCTTGAAAAAGAGCATGGTATAGAATTTGATTTTTTCATATATGAAGATGCTCTAAAAATTATGAAAAAAAATGGTATCGAAAACCCAGCATCCAATTTATCGGGGCAGGAGCTCAAAGATTTATTCAAAGGTATAAGAGTGTCTTCAACTGAAGCACTGAAATTATACAAAAAAGGTATTATCTGTGGACATACAGTCCACATGTTCAGAGGGAAAAAATTAGAAGTGACATAAACAAAAGAAGGCGTAGCTTTATATAAAGCTACGCCTTTGTTGCTTTTTTATCGATTTTATATTATTCTATATATATGTCACAAGATAGACTTATAAAACTTGCATGTACTACTTGCAAACACATAAATTACTGGTCAAGTAAAAACAAAAAACTCGTTACTAAAAAGATCGAGCTTAGGAAGTATTGTAAATGGTGTAAAAAACAGGTTAAGCATAAAGAGATCAAGAAATAGATTTTCTTTGTTTTTCTGCTATAATAAAACGACCGATGGTCGTTTTTTGGTATATATGGGCCTATAGTTCAGTGGTAGAATAATCGTCTCCAAAACGATTGACCGAGGTTCAAATCCTCGTGGGCCCGCATTTTTAAAAACCTATATTTGTTATGGCTTGTTTTTGTGTGCTCCATGAGGGAATGGAACTTGTGGTATAATAAATTTTATGAACACCAACCCAATTGCAAAAATAATTCTCTGTTACGGAGATTCAAATACCTGGGGTGCTATACCATATACCCACCAACGGTTTCCAATAAATATTCGCTGGGTTGGAATTTTACAAGATTCACTTGGCACAGATTATGAGATTATTAGTGAAGGTTTGCCTGGTAGAACATTCAGTGCTCATAATCCAGAAATACCTCGTCACACTGGTATTGCACACTTAGATGCAATACTAAGAAGTCATTGCCCACTTGATTTGATTATTATTATGCTTGGAACCAATGATGTAAAGAGTATATATGGTCTAACTGCACAAGACATAGCTGATAATCTTAAGGAAACAATTGAATTCATTAGGGAGAAATTAAAGGGCCGTGATCCAGTACTTCCACAGATTTTGGTTGTTTGTCCACCCGCAGTAGTTATGCCTACAAATAATCATATGGATGAATCAGAGTTGATGTTACCAGGAGTTAAGATATTTAAGGATCTACCAGGATTAATGAAAGAAGTAGCTGAAAAAGAACACTGTGATTTCCTTGACGCAGGAGATTTTATTTCTCTTAAAAATACAGACGGTTATCATTTGGATGAAGAAGATCATAAAAAATTAGCTATAAAAATTGAAGAGAAAATTAAATCTATTATGTTATCCATTCACTAGATTAAACCCCCTAAACACTCCATTCCACCTGAGTACCATATCAACAATAGAGTTCCATTCTAGATTTTTACAGCCCGCAGGTGTTTGACTTTTTTAAATAAAGTAGTATTGTATATTGATATATAGGTTCTTCGAAATTCTCTTTTGAATTTGTTGAGTCATCTTTGTTTCTTGTTTATGGAAATAAAGATGACTTAACAAACTATTTTCTAGAAATCAAAAAAGGGTATAATTATGGAAACAGCACCATTTCTATCTGATCTATTTAGTACAGACCACCTAATCCAAAAAAAAATGGCGACAGTAGGTCTGAGTATCTCAAAAATGCATAAAGTTGAGGATTTTTTCTCCAAAAAAGAATCTATGGATCTTCAAAAAAGTCTTATGGAGACAATTGAGTATTTCAAATCAGAGCTTCTTTTGTCTCACTCGTATTCAATATTGATTTTTCATGAGTATTGTCTTGAAATACTTGTTAAATTATTTGTAACGAATGTAGATTTTGAAAAGATGATTAAATCTACAGATCTTCAGATAATTTCTTTGATGACTAAAGGGTTTTATTGCTCCACGGTTGATTTTGCAAATAATCATGGAAAAACATCAAACCCTGAAAGTGAACATTATCAAAAAGTAATCCCAACGCTTTTTGATGAAGCTGAATTTAATGAGATAATTGATTCGGTGTTTTTTTTGTTAAAAGATTTTTCTAACCAAGCCGAAAGGGCTTATTGGTGGCTCATCGAAGATGTTGAACCGAGAAAAAATCAAATGGATGCCCTGGTCAACTTTTTGGAAATCTTAGGGGAAAATAATCTGAAAAAAGATTCTGAAGATTCTCAATTAAATGAATCAGCAGAAAAGGTTATAGAGGAATGCTTACATAAAAATCGAGGGCATGAGATTTATGCCATTCAGAAGAGAGAAGAATTGGGCATCTTTACTCCCGATAAAGAACTCTTAATGAACATATCCAGAATCTTAAATTATCTCGATATTTTAAGTTATGGAGATCACATAAAAGTTTTAATCACTGATCATGGTTTGAAGTTCAGACAGTGAGTTCTAATTGACAAATAATTCCCCCTGAAACAAAGCTCAGGGGGAATTTTATTTTTTAACATGTGTACATTACGTACGTCGTGAACTTGATAGGGAAGTTAAATCACTTATACTAACTTTTATTAATTGATAATTGTTTAAAAGAATTGTTATCAGGAATTATGAAAAAGGTATTTCTTTCAAAGTTGTCTCACCAGAGTTTTTGTTGAAATACTCCGAATAAAAAAGAAGAAAACAAATTGCCCCTTGA
>CAIMAO010000046.1 GCA_903838985.1 uncultured bacterium
TATTATGGAAAATAAAAAATGCGAAAGTTGTTTAATGCCATTCTCAAAAGACCCTAACTACAGAGAATCTGATAAATATTGTAGTTATTGCTTCAAAGAGGGGAAATTGTGCTACGAAGGTAATGATGTAAAAGAATTCCAGAAACTATGCTATAAAGTAATGGTTGACGGCGGAATGAATAAATTAAAGGCAAAGTTTTTTACCTATTTAATTAAATTTGCTCCACGTTGGAAGAAATAGAAGGAGTTTTTAATTTTTTATGAAATTTTGGAAAATTATATTTAATATAATTATTTATCTTTTTGCTGCAATCGGCTTTTTGTTTTTTGCTGTCTATGTTGCAATGCAACTTCATCTGACAGATGAAAAAGGAGGAATTGATTCTCTTAGTCAGCATTACAATGAAGTGAAGAATGTTGTGGAAAGGAAAATAGAGACACAACAAACAAAGAAAGATTGGATGACTACACCAGAATGGCAAGCGATAAGCACAGGGCTTTTGAAAGACAAAAATGTCATTCTAGAAGCTAGTAAAGTCTCTGGTGTGCCAGCCAGAGTTATCGTTTCGAATGTGATTGCAGAACAATTTCGTTTTTTTAATTCAAATCGTGAATCTGTAAAAAAGTATTTTTTGCCACTTGGAATATTGGGTAACGGCACGCAGTTTTCTTATGGTGTAGCGGGGATAAAAACAAATACAGCCATAGCTATTGAAAATAATTTAAAAGATACGACTAGTCCATATTATGTTGGTCCTTCTTTTGAAAATATTTTAGATTTTGATACGCCTGATTCTGATGGAGAAAGAATGACACGACTTACTGATCCGAAGAATCATTACTATTCATATTTATATACAGGTATTTTTATGAGAGAAGTAATGGCACAATGGCAGAAAGCAGGTTTCCCAATAAATGATCGTCCAGAAATTTTAGCGACATTATTTAATATTGGTTTTGCTCGTTCAAAGCCAAGTGCAGAACCACAAACAGGAGGCACGACTTTTGCTATATCTGGGATAGATTATACATTTGGGGGAATAGCCTATGAATTTTATTATTCAGATGAGTTGATTCAAGATTTTCCTAATTGATTTCAATTTTTAATGTATTTGATATAATGTAAGTTCAATGAGTAAATACAAAATAATTTTATTGGTGATCTTTATTCTTGCATTGGTCTGGTCTGGCATTAGGCCTCCCGCATCTCAGCAATATTGGCTATTGGAAAATAGTCCATTATTTTTAGCTATTTTGGTTTTTGTTTTGCTGGAACTTTATTTTAAATTAAAAATTTCTAATTTTTCTTACACGTTGATAGTCTTATATTTAATATTACCTTTGATAGCTTCGCATTATGGAGTGACGGGAGTTTCTTTTGGTGAAATCTTGGGAAATTGGATTGGTTCAACTAGAAATATGTATGACAGATTGACTCATTTTGCTTTTGGATTTTTAGGATTTTATCCTGTTTATGAATTTGTGGTATCTGTGAATAAAAAAGAAAGTCTTTGGAATTATTATATTCCACTAGAAACGATAATGATGTTTTCAGCCATTTATGAGATTTTTGAATGGATGGCAGCTGTGACAGTGAACCCTGTTCTTGCTGCTTCCTTTTATGGTTCACAAGGAGATGTTTTTGATACACAGAAAGATATGGCAATGGCTGGGCTAGGTGCACTCTCTGCTTTGATTTTAGTTTTTCTTTTTCAAAAATATAAAAACTTAAAGAAAATTTAATATATCTTGATTAATCCACATTATTATTTTTATTGTTGTATAATTAGGCTATTAGCATTAAAGCTTTAAATTATATGAAAAAAATATTAATTACTTTTTTAGTTGTTTTGTCTGTTGCGACAATATTACCTTTGGCAGTTGAAGCTTCTTGGTGGAACCCTATTTCTTGGTTTACAAAATCTGCGCCTGCATCTATTTCTGGTGTGGTTGCTCCTAACACTAATATTAAAAAACTCATTGGAAATGAAACCAGTTTATCTGTGAAGCTTGGTGATATTTATGAAGTATCAGGAATAAAGATAAGTATTGCAGAACTTGTAGAAGACAGTCGTTGTCCCACGTATGTTGAGTGTTTCCAAGCGGGGACAGTACGTTTAAAAGTAAATGGCAACTATGGTCTTATAAAAAAATCAATAACGTATTCTTTAAATGAGCCAGTTAATTTTATGGGTTACACAGGCACGCTCGTTTCTGTGATGCCAGAAAGAATTCAAAATAAAAGTATTTCTTTAAGTGATTATGTTTTTAAATTTGAAGTTGTTCATCCTAAAAAATAAATTATGGAATTAAATTTAAACGAACAAAATACGTTTGTAAATTCGAATATGATTTCTGGTATTTGTTCTGTTTGTCATCAACCAGTATTTTCTAAATATTATTTTTGTCCAAATTGTGGAAATAAATTAAATACTTCTCCGCTTTCAAAAACTATTCAAACACAAATATGGATATATGCTCTCAGTATTATCCTTCCGATGTTTTGTTTTCTTTTTATTCGAAAATGGCCGGGAATGAAATATATTAAATCAGAAGATCCTGAAATAAAACAAATTGGCTATATTGCATGGGCTTTATTAATTATTTCAACTGTCATCACAATTTATCTTGCTTTTGTTTGGACTCAAAATATTATCCAATCTTCTGTGGATAGTATAAATACTGATTTAGGGGCATTTTAAATTTTTTAGTTATTATAGTTTTGTATTTTATTACTATTATTATAGTTTAAATTTGGTTTGCGGTGATATCTACCTGAGTAATGTTTGAAAGGAATATGAAAAATATTTTTATTTTTGTATGTGTCAGTGATTATATATATCCAAGACAAAACGCCAAGGGTGATTATAATAAGTAATATTATTTTTTTATATTTTTGATTCATAATTATGTTTATTATACACTATTTATATTTTAAATAAAAAAATGATATAGTGGATCTGTGAACAAAGAAAAAACAGCCGTAAAAACTACATATTTTAGTATCATAGGAAATACAATTTTAGCAGTTTCAAAATTTTTAGCTGGGTATTTTGGTAATTCTTATGCTCTTATTGCAGATGGGATAGAATCAACAACAGATATTTTTTCTTCTTTTCTGGTATTATTTGGAATTAAATATTCTAGTAAGCCAGCGGATAAAAATCATCCATATGGACACGGGAGAGCAGAACCACTTGTTACTTTTTTAGTGGTTGGATTTTTAATTACTTCTGCAACAATCATTGCTTATCAAAGTATAATTCACATTGTAACCCCACATGAATTACCTAAGCCATACACGCTTATTTTTCTTGCAATAATAATTATTTGGAAAGAAATATCTTATCGTATAGTAGTAAAAAAGAGTAAAGAGACAAATAGTTCAGCACTAAAAGCTGATGCTTGGCATCACCGAAGTGATGCAATAACATCTGTGGCAGCATTCATAGGTATTTCTATTGCTTTGATTTTTGGTAAAGGATATGAATCAGCAGATGGTTGGGCCGCACTCTTTGCTTCAGGTTTTATTCTTTATAATAGTTATTTAATTTTTAGACCGGCACTAGGAGAGATTATGGATGAACATTTATATGATGATTTAATAGGAGAAATAAGAAAAGTTTCTATTACTGTTCCAGGAATAATAGACACAGAAAAATGTTTTATACGTAAAGCGGGGATGCAATATCATGTTGATTTACATGCCACTGTCAGGGCGGATATATCTGTAAAACAAGGTCATGATTTATCGCATAAATTGAAAGATACTCTAAGACAAGAAATTCCTGATTTAGGACATATTTTAATACACACTGAACCATACGAACAAAATTTATAAATATTATAAAAACCTTTCTATTTAAGGCAAAATAGGGTATTCTCAGATATATGGCAAAAAACGAAGCTATCCTCAGATTTGATTCTGTTTCATTTGAATATGGCCACAACAAACCCATTTTAGATGAGGTTAATTTTTTGATTCGACGTGGAGCAAAGATAACTATAATGGGACAAAATGGTGCTGGGAAAAGTACTATTTTTGGTCTTATTGCAGGTACTTTAAAACCCGAATCGGGGACAGTAGTTGTTGATAATAAGATTAGTATTGCTACAGCGAAACAAGTCTTGCCACGAGAAGATTTAGAAATTACAGTTCGTGAATTTTTCGAGAAGTGTTTTACAAAAAAAATATATGATATTGATCCACGTATTGATGAGGTTTTGGAAGTTGTAAATTTAAAAGGACATGCGAAACTTCATGATAGAATTTTGAAAACATTCTCTGGTGGTCAACTTGCGAGAATACTTTTAGCTTCTGCACTTATTCAAGATCCAGATTTACTTTTATTAGATGAACCGACGAATAATTTAGATCATGCTGGTATTCTACACTTAACTGATTTTTTAGTTAAATATAAAAAAACTGTTGTAGTTATTTCTCACGATGCTGAATTTTTGAATGCATTTTCTGATGGTGTTTTATATTTGGATATTTATACACGTAAAGTTGAACAATATGTTGGTAACTATAAAAATGTTTTGAAAGATATTACAGCAAGAGTAGAAAAAGAAAATATGAAAAATGCTCAACTTGCTAAAGAAATTCAAGCAAAAAAAGATCAAGCAAATGTATTTTCTCATAAAGGAGGTCAACTTCGTCTTGTGGCTAAACGTATGAGAGAAAAAGCAGAAGAATTAGAAGAAGAAATAGTGGATGTCCGCAAAGAAGATAAAACTATCAAAGTTTTCACTATTCCAGTCCAGCAGGATATTAATGGAGATATTATTACCATCAATTCTTATACGACGATGAATATTAAAAATGGGAAAATAGTTAAACATAAAGCAAATATAAAATTAAAGAAAAATCAACATTTGCTCTTGAAAGGTCCAAATGGTATAGGCAAAAGTACTTTATTAGAACATCTTGCAAATGGAACGTATGAAGGTGTAAAAATTTTAGATGGTATTCGTGTGGGTTATTATAGACAAGATTTTTCTACTCTTAATTTTGAACATACTGTTTATGAATCTCTTGCTAGTGCAATGCTTTCAGGTGGAGTGCCTTTAAATGAAGAACATATGCGTGCTACAGCAGCAAGTTTTTTAATTACAGGAGAATTGATTCGTACTAAAATAGGCAGCTTATCTGAAGGGCAGAAAGGTCTTGTGGCCTTCGCTCGTTTGGTGCTTGAGCGTCCAGGTTTGCTCATTCTTGATGAACCCACAAACCATATTAATTTCCGTCATATCCCTGTCATTGCAGAAGCGATTAATAGATATCAGGGTGCTTTGATTATTGTTTCCCACGTTCCTGAATTTATTGAAAAAATCCGTATTGATGAAATTCTTGATTTGGATCCTAAGATAAAAGAATAGTTGATTAGAAAAATAATTTTTGTGATATAATATTCATATGGCAAAAGGTAATAATAGTCATAAAAAAGAAGTTAAAAAACCTAAAAAGAAAGCTAAGTAATTACTTTCATGAGTTTTAATATAAAAACAACAAACAAAGTAGATGAAGCTGCAAGTTTTGTTGCTCTTTCTGTTTTAGATAAATTAAATTTAGATAAAAAAGTTTTATTTTTTGTTGCAGGTGGATCTGCTATACCTATCGCAGTAAAAATTGCAGAGATTTTAAATAATTCTTCAAGTAATAATTTAAAAAATTTGACTGTCACTTTGACGGACGAGAGATATGGTGATATTGGCCACACTGATTCTAATTATTTTCAGCTTTTTGAAAAAGGTTTTAATTTGAGAGATGCGAAAATAATTCCAGTTTTGATAGGAGAGGACAAAGATACTACTGTTCAAAAATTCAATGAAATTCTTAAAAATGAACTTGATTTATCAGATTATAAAATAGGATTATTTGGCATTGGCACAGATGGGCATACAGCTGGTATACTACCAGATAGTGTAGTAGTAGATTGTCAGGATTTGGTTTGTGGTTATGACACTCCTAAATTTTCTCGCATAACTATTACACCGAAAACTATAGAAAAATTGGATGAAGCGATAGTTTGGGCACAAGGTGAAGATAAATGGGAAGTGATAAAAAATTTATCAGAAGATGTAGATATAAAAAAACAACCAGCGCAAATATTAAAGAAAGTTCCATTATTAACAGTATTTACTAATATAAAGTTTTGAAAACAAAAATTTTTGAGCCTTCGCCCTCGGAGTCATAAGGACAGGGAACCCACGACTCTTAAAATTTTTGTTTTCAAAACTCATAAACATATGAAAATAGCAATTGTTGGTTTAGGTAAAATGGGTTCACAGATTGCCAAAAAGCTTCACGAAGATAAACACACAGTAATAGCGCACAACAGAAGCAGTGGTTCTGTTGATGAGATGGCCTCCTTGGGAATGATTCCTGCATACACCAAAGAAGAAGTTACAAAATATTTTGATAAAGAACAAATAATTATTTGGATAATGGTGCCGAGCGATGTTGTCGATCAGGAGCTTGATTCATGGTTGAAAATAATTCCGAAGGGAAGTATTTTAATTGATGGAGGTAATTCAGATTTTCGTCTTACAAAAAAGAGAGCTGAAAAAGTTTTAGAAAATGGTTCTGTACTAATGGATGTAGGCACGAGTGGTGGAGTTTGGGGTTATAAAAATGGATTTTCTATGATGACTGGTGGCGATGAAAATACATTTAAAATAATTGAACCAATTTTAAAAACATTAGAAAAACCTTATGGTGCGTATTATCATTTTGGGGAACCAGGTTCCGGACATTATGTGAAAATGGTTCATAATGCTATTGAATACGGAATGATGGAAAGTATTGCTGAGGGATATAGATTTTTGAAAGAGGGTCCTTACAAAAATATTGATTTAGTTGCCTCTGGTGAAGTGTGGCAACATAGAAGTGTCATTACTTCATGGTTGAACGAACTCACGGTCAATGCTTTAAAAGAAAATATAGATTTAAAAGATGTTGAAGGCATTGTGAAAGAATCTGGTGAAGCACGTTTTGCTCTTGAGATGGCTAAAGATTTTAAAATAGAAGCGCCTTCTATACAAGCGGCTTTTGATGTAAGACTTGCATCACAAAAAGGTGAAGTTAATTTTGCTACGAAATTATTAGCTCTTATGCGTAATCAATTTGGCGGACATAACATAAATGGAAAATAAAAAACCAACATATATAATTTTTGGTGCTTCTGGTGACTTATCGAGACGCTATCTTTTACCTGCACTTAAAAATATGCAAGATATGAATTATGTGGGTGATGTCATACCTGTTTCTCGTAAAGATTATGGAAATTTAAAAGATTTGATAAAAAATGATGGAGAAAAAATCTTTCATTTAGCTATTCCGCCTGAGGCTGTGTCAGATGTTGTAAAAATAATAAATAATGATTTTGGTAAAGATAATATAAAGATAATGCTTGAAAAACCTTTTGGTAAGGATTTATTATCTGCACAAGATCTTGTAAAACATGTGGATCAATATTTTTCTGAAAATCAAATTTACAGAGTAGATCATTACTTGGCAAAGCAATCAATGCAAAATGTAGTAAATGAAAAATGGGATAAAAATAATATTGCTGAAATAGAAATTATAGCTAGTGAAAAAATAGACATAGAAGGGCGAATTCATTTTTACGAACAAACTGGAGCATTGAAGGATTTTGTTCAGAGTCATCTTCTTGAAATGGCAGCGGTGGTATTGTCTCAGTCTTTTAAAATGACTGACCGCTATGAAGCATTAAAAAATTTAGAAATTGTTTGTGACCTTAGGGAACATAAATGTGTAAAAAGGGGACAGTATGAAGGATATCGCGAAGAAGTGAATAATAGAGAAAGTTTGATAGAGACATTTGTGTCTATTAGCATGATGTCCAAAGATAAAGTTTGGCAAGGAGTATCAATAACATTATCTACAGGGAAGGCTCTTTCTGAAAAATTAACCCAAATAATAATTAGATATAAAGATGGCAATAAAAAGATTTTTAATATTGAACATGAATCTAACGCTTATGAACGAGTTATTAAAGCTATTATAGATGGAAAACGAGATCTATTTATTTCTAGTGGTGAAATACTTGAAACATGGCGAATATTAGATAATTTGCAAAAATTTTGGCAAAAAAGTGGAGATGATTTAATTATTTACAAAAAAGGTAGTACTATAGAAGAGGTTCTAGGGAAACCAGACCATATTAAATGAAAAAAAAGATTTTTTTAAAAATTAAAAGTACATTGAAGAGTACATATTTTTGGTTTTTTGTAATTTTGTTATTTATATTGATTTTTGTAGTTGCTGATTTTTTTATTGGTAACATTTTTTATAAAAATAATGATAAAATAGTAAAAATAGAAGAGAAAGTAGAAGTGCCAGCACCTCTTGTATTAGATACAGTTGCTTATGATAAAAAAATGCAAGAATTAGCAAATAATCCAAAAGATCCTATCGTTTATGAAACTATTAAAACTATTGAAAAAAATAGTAAAGGTAAAAATATAACCAAAATTACTAAAGTACCTGTTTCACCTCAGCCAATCATAAATCATCTTTGGCCAGCGAAAACTACTTATCCAAACATCGGAGCCTTGCTGCCATCTAAGCGCATTGTTGCTTTCTATGGTAATTTATATTCAAAAAATATGGGAGTTCTTGGACAATATAGTGAAGATGAAATGCTTGCGAAACTTGATGTTGAAGTTAAAAAATGGAGCGCAGCAGATCCTTCTACTCCAGTCATCCCAGCACTTCACTATATAGCTGTCGTCGCACAGGGAAATGCTGGACCTGATGGTAAATACAGAGCTCGTATGCCATTTACAGAAATAGACAAAGTAATAAAAATGGCAGAAAAAGCCAAGGCCATCGTTTTTCTCGATGTTCAAGTTGGTTTTAGTGATTTGCAAACTGAATTACCATTACTTGAAAAATATTTGAAAATGCCACAAGTACATTTGGGTATTGATCCAGAATTTTCCATGAAGACAGGTATAAGGCCAGGTAAAGTAGTCGGCACGGTGGATGCGAGTGATATTAATTTCGCAATAAATTATTTAGCAAAAATCGTGAAAGATAATAAGTTAACACCCAAAATTTTTATTGTTCATCGTTACACCCAGAAAATGGTGACAAATTATAAGGACATAAAAATAGTCCCTGAAGTTCAATTTGTGATGGACATGGATGGTTGGGGAGATAAAGATAAAAAGATAACTACATATAAACAATTTATTTATAAAGAACCTGTCCAATTTACTGGATTTAAACTATTTTACAAAAATGATCTCTTAGAAAAAGGCACTGTTTTACTGACCCCAAATGAATTGTTGAAATTAAACCCTAGACCAAGTTATATACAGTATCAGTAATTTAGATACTAGAATATTGGGTTAAAATATGATATTATCTAAAAATGTCATTAAGTTATTTAGCTACAAGTCCACACGGATTTTTCTTACCTGTTATTATGGTTTCAGCTTTGATAGATAGTATCAATCCTTGTGCCATATCTGTTTTATTTTTAACAATTACTTTTTTATTTAGTCTCGGCAAAAATAGAAGTTTCGTATTATTATCTGGAGGTGTTTATATTTTAGCTATTGCTATTGTCTATACTTTGATAGGGTTGGGTGCATTACAAGCCCTAACATTTTTTAATGTGCCAAACATAATGGCGAAAGTAGGAGCATCTATTTTGTTGATTTACAGTGTGATAGGTTTGATAAATGAGTTTTTCCCTGCTTTCCCTATTAAATTAAAAATGCCAGAAAGTACACATACTACTCTCGCTAAAGTTATAAATAAAGCTTCTCTTCCAGCATTTTTTATTTTAGGTTCATTAGTCGCCTTGTTTGAATTTCCTTGTACTGGAGGTCCATATCTTTTTGTTTTAACATTGCTCCATGATTACGCATCTTTTTGGAAAGGTTTTTGGTATTTGATAATGTATAACTTTATTTTCGTTTTGCCACTTATCCTTATACTCATATTTGCGACAAATAAAGTGATGACAGAAAAGATTGATAAATTGCGTAGATTAGAAACAAAGAAAGCTAGAGTGGTTTTGCTTCTTATTCTTATAGCTTTTGGTATTTTTATGTTTTTATTATAAATTTTAATAAATAAAGTTATGACAAATGATTCAAAGATAATGAGTTTTGAGGAGCTTCAAAAAAAGATAAATTCTTTAAAAGAAAATAGGGGAGTAGATTTATCTACTGAAGAAGATTTGAGTATTGCAGTTATGAATTTGATAAGTCTTGAGGAACACTTCTTTTTTTCTGGTGCAAAAACTGGCAAGGATGAATATTATGATATGTTGAAAGAAGTAAGAGAAATGAGAAAAGTGCTTCTTGGTAGAATGATAGACAAGACAGAAGGTGAGAGTTGGTGTATATCTAAACACTTACTTGCGACGACAATGCGACTTATGGAAGTCGGGACAAAATTACAAGGAGATGGCAAGACAGATGAAGCAAAACAAATGTTTAGCTTTGCTTATAAATCTTTTAATATGTTTTTTGGACTTAGATTAAAAATTGTTTCTGCGCCAGAAGTTGTAAATAATTTAGAAAAAGAAAAACCTATGACTTTTGATGATATTATGAGTAAACTTGTTGATTGTTGTAAGGAATAATATAATTAAATTATGACTAATAAAAATATTTTTATCACAATAATAATTTTATTAATTTTAGGAGCTATTACGACTGTTGTAGTTAATTTAATAGCAAAACCACATGTAATATCTACGAAATATGATGCTTTTGCTCAGTGTTTAGCTTCAAAGAAAATAACTATGTATGGTGCTGCTTACTGCGCGCATTGTAAGGCTCAGAAAGCACTTTTTGAAGATTCATTTAAATATGTTCCTTATGTCGAATGTACAAAAAATCCAGATTTATGTCTGGAGAAAGGTGTTGAAAATTATCCGACCTGGATAACAGAAAAGGGAGAAAAATATGTAGGTGAACAAAGTTTAGAAACTTTATCAAAATTAACTAGCTGTGTTTTGCCAGCTAATTAATATATAATATAAATATGAACAAAAAAGGTTTTACATTGATTGAACTTTTAGTCGTTGTAGCTATTATAGGTATTTTAGCTTCTGTTGTTTTAGCTTCATTGAGTTCTGCTCGTGGTAAAGCTAAAGATGCAAAGATAAAAGAAGAAGTAAATCAGTTGGTAAATTTAATGAATATTGAATACAATGAAAGTGGTAGTTATTGTAATCTTGTGAAAGTTAATACTAATTGGATTACTAATACTAAAACATGCGAGACTAATATCGTTAACCCTCTTAAAGGAGGATTTTCTGGTACTTATGCTGATCAAGCTTCAGCTATTTGTAATGATATATATAACAATTTAAGATCATCAGAACCTGCAGCTGCTAGGTTAGATATAACTTCTTATCCAACTGCTACTAGTTGTAATCAAAATTATTCTATAATGGCAGCATTAAATAACGGAAATTGGTTCTGTTCTGGTAGTAGTGGTGCCAAGGGTGAATATGCTTCTTATTCTGGACAACCGGGTTGTTATGATAATCCGTAATTTTATTAATTTAATTTATCTTTTATGAAACAATCAAGACTCGATCAATTAGCGGACAGCATATTTGCGATAGTGATGACTATCTTGGTTTTTGAGATACGTATACCTGATTATGCTGGAATAGTAGATGAACAGACTCTAATACAAGCATTAATTACTTTGGCGCCTATTTTTTTGAGTTATCTTTTAAGTTTTTCTTTACTTTTTACTTATTGGAGATCACATCATTTTATAGAATCAATACTTGCAAAAAATGTAGATGTTCGTTTCTCTAATTTAAATGCAACATTCTTTTTCTTTGTTGGGCTTATTCCATTTTCTTCACATTTACTTGGTAAATATAGTTATTCAAAAACAGCAATAATATTTTTTGCTATAAATATTATTTTGATTGGTCTTTCTTTGTTTAGAATGCGCCAGTATGTAATAAAATCCAAGACTATTGAAAACGAAGTAGTCACCAAAACAGAAAATGAGCATGCAAATATGCATATATTATTTCCTGTTTTTGCAGCAATAATAGCTATTTTTGTTTCATTCTATAGTACAGATGTAGCAATATTGATTTTCACTATTGCTATTCTATTTAATTTGCTAGAAAAAAGTACAAAACACACTTTTATTTTTATTGACTTGTTTCGTAAAAAAGCTAAATAAATTCTACAACATCATTGAAATCTCGGCGTACTTTTGTGCGTTTACTTTCAGGATCTTCTCCTCTGTAGCCCAATGCAAGCATTGTTGCTGATTTTAGATTTTTGTTTTTTAATTCTAATATTTCATCAACTTTATCGAGAGAAAAACCTTCCATTGGACAATTATCTACTCCAAGTAATGAAGCAGTTTCTATCATAATCCCAAGTGGTATATAGCTTTGCATTTTTACCCAAGATTCTAAAGATCCATCTTTATTTTTTTGTTCTATTGACCCATCTATCATTTTTTTCAAACCTTCTAAATCACTAATATTTTTATTTTGTATTTTAGCTGTTCTTTCTAATCTTTCTTTGCTTATATTTTCTATGATGTCTGTTCTATATGATATTAAAACAAGATGTGAAGCATCTGTAATTTTAGTTTGCCCATACCCAGCTTCACGTAATTTTGCTCTAATTTCAGTATTGTTAATAACAATAAATTTCCACATTTCAAGCCCCATAGAACTAGGGGAAAGACGAGCGGATTCTAAGATTGTGTGTATGTTTTCTTCCGAGATTTTTTTACTAGAGTCAAAAACCTTTGTCGCATAACGTGTATTTAGTGCTTTTATTATTTCTTCTTGCATATGTTTATATAGGTTATTTATAATAAAACTTAGTTTTTATGATTATGATATAATCATAGCATAATTATAAGTTAACAAAGATAATATGGATTCTAAAAAAGAAATTAAAGCTTGGCGTGAAGTTCAAAAAAAGGGTAAATGGGCAGATGCTTTTCGTGGTTTATATGTTTTATTTAAGACAACTAGTAGCATTTATACTCAAATTCTTGTAGCTGTAATTGTGATAATTTTAGGTTTTTATTTTAAAGTTTCTAGTTATGAATGGATCGCACTAATTTTTTCAATTGGTTTTGTGGTAGTTTCAGAAACATTTAACACAGCTATAGAAATAGATATAGATTTAACTTCTCCAGAATATCATCCATTTGCTCGTGACACTAAAGACGTAGCCGCTGCTGCGGTGTTGTTGTCTGTATTTACAGCAGTAGTTGTCGGGCTAATTATCTTTGTGCCAAAATTTTTTTAATATGTTAATATACAAATATGTCTAATAAAAATATATTTATTTTGATAGTAGCTTTATTAATTTTAGGGACGATTGCAACTATAGTTTTGCAATCTTCCAGTAGTGTGTCAGTTGATTCACGTCAATATGATACTTTTGCCCAGTGTTTGAAAGATAAAGGTGCTACATTTTATGGTGCTTTTTGGTGTCCACACTGTCAGGCTCAAAAGAAAGCTTTTGGTTCTTCTTCAAAGTTATTACCTTATGTTGAATGTTCCACTTTAGACACGCTTGGTCAAACACAAATATGCAAAGATAAAAAGATTGAAGGTTATCCAACTTGGATGTTTGCAGACCCAATAAAAATTACTGATAAAAATAAACCAATTGTTTGCACAAAGGAACCAGGTTTAGCAGGAGAGGATCCATTATGTAGTGATACTAAGCGTTTTACTCGTTCCAAATATGCTACAACTTGGATTTTTCCTACTGCAGAAGTTTCAAGTGAAGTAAATCCTGTTAATAAAGATAACGATTGGATTTTCCCAGTTGGTGCTCAATTGCATGGAGAAATATCATTTGAAGAATTATCAAATCAAACTTCTTGTCCTTTACCTAAATAATTATGATAGATTACACACATTATTTAAATCTTACTTTAGGTATTTTTACTATAATTTTTCAGGTTATTTGTGTTTTCGTTTTGATTTCTCTTTTTGTAGTTTCTGATAGAAATAAATTTCAAAACAAAATATTATCTTTTATTTCTGATAACTTTTTGGTCATTGGTTTTTTATTTTCTTTTTTTGCTACAGGTTTTTCGCTTTTTTATTCTGATGTCTTAAATTTTGCTCCTTGTTTTTTGTGTTGGTTGCAAAGGATTTTTATTTTTCCGCAAGTTATACTTTTCGGTATGGCATATATAAAGAAAGACAAAAATGTAGCACATTATGCATTTCCGCTTTTATTTATTGGTTCATTAATTGCTCTTTATCATAATTTTTTATATTACTTTGGAGAAAGTATCGCTCCATGCGACGCTTCTGGTTTGTCTTGTGTTAAAAGATTGGTGTATGAAATTGGTGGATATATTTCTATTCCGATGTTTTCGCTTACTATGTTTTTGATTTTAATTACTACTTTGCTTGTGGCTCATTTTTATAAAAATGAGAATATATAAAGATGTATATTAGAGTCAAAGCGACACCTTCTGCAAAGAAAGAAATATTTAAAAAAATAAATGAAGACCATTTTGAAATTTCTGTAAAAGATAAAGCAGTAAATAATTTAGCTAACAATAGAATCATTGAGCTTATTTCTAATTTTTATAATCTTTCAAAAGGGAAAGTTCGTATCGTAAATGGACATCACAATCAGACGAAGCTTTTGGTTATTGATAAGGATTAAATCTATTTTTATTTTGTGATATAATACAAAAATTATGATAAATAAAGAAATTAAAACACAATTAAAAGACCAAACTGCTGGATACATGGCAGGGGCACTAGGACTTGTGGCTGGTCTAGCATGGAATGATGCTATAAAAGCATTAATAGAAATACTTTTTCCTTTTGCGAAGACAGGAATTTTTGCTAAATTTTTCTATGCTGTAATCATCACAATTATAGTTGTTTTGATTAGTAGATCTCTTTTAAAGAAGTCTGAAGCTGAGAAAAAATAAAATATTAGATAAACTGAAATGTTATCTTTCACTAAAAAAGAAATTGCTTTAATGCAAAAATTAAATACACCAGCAAAGGTGCAAGATTTTTTAAATGGGCTAAATTTTAATTTTGAAGAACCTGCCTCGACGCAAGGCGGGGAAGGAGACACATTAAAATCTCCGATTTTAACTCTGAGGGCACGAAAGGCTCATTGTATAGAAGGGGCTATTCTAGGAGCTTATATACTTTCATTACATGGCTTTCCACCGCTTGTTTTACACCTAGAGGCAACAAAGGAGGACTTTGACCATGTAATCGCACCATTCAAGCTATACGGCCTTTGGGGGGCATTATCCAAGACAAATCACGGAGTTTTGAGGTATAGGGAGCCTATTTATAAGGATATAAGGGAGTTAGTAATATCTTATTTTCATGAGTATTTTTTAGACAATGGTGTAAAAACTTTGCGAAGATATTCTGAGCCACTTAATTTAAATGTTTTTGAAAAAGGATGGGAAGTAGAAGAAGATGATCTTTGGGGTATTGATGAAGAATTGGATAAAATAAAACATTACAATATTGCACCTAAAACTGTTTTTAAAAATCTCAGGAAAGCAGATAAGATAGAAATAGAAGCAGGGAAAATTGTAGAATTTAAAAAATGCTAAAAATTTTATTTAGGAGATTTTTGAACCAGCTTTTGTTTGATTTTTCTTTATTTGTGTCTAATGAATTAATTACTGTTGCTGTATTCTGATTTGTTAAGTTTTTTACTTCGTTCATTGTTTTTTCTGTATTTGAAATTTTTGCTAAACTTTCAATCTTTTTTGTAGTGTTTTTTGTAATTACTTTTTTTGTTATTTTTTCTTCTGATTTTTGTGTGATGACTTCTTCTTTAGGTTTCTCAAATTTTCGCATAATTTGATTCCAAGTTTTTCCAGATAATGCATTTAGTGCATAAGCAGTTTGCCATATTTTATTATTTGAATCTTCATTTTTGATAATTCCATCTGTGTCTTGATTTGTTGCTAAATAATCAAAAGGGTTAAAATTATTTTTAGTCCAATCTTCTGGTTTTTCTGATAAACTCAAAATACCTTCTATCGCCCAAGACGTAGAAGAGACATTATCCCATCCGCCGTTATCTTTTTGACTCTGCTTCAAATAATCTTTTGCTTTATTTAAACTTTCCCCGACACCAGGTGTAGGGGAAAAAGTTGAAAGAGCTTCTATGGCAGCACCCGTCATATCAACATTTCCATCCCAAGACCCATCATCTTTTTGTTTGCTTAAAATAAAATTAATAGTTTCTTTTATCATTTGATCATCTTTTACATAACCAGCATTTTGTAAAACAATTAAAGCAAAAATGTCATCATTGTCTTCATTTGCATCACCAAATTGTTTTACATTAAAACTGTCAGTGATTTTTTTGATATAATTCACATTATTGGTATTGTAAGGGTTCAAATTTAAAGCCATCAGAGCCATAGAACGTCTTTCATAATCTGTTAATTGATAGTCTTTTATTTTTTCTTCAGATAAGTATTTTATTAATTTTATTTTTTGATCTGTGTATTTTTCTGTTGTTCCTAACGCTAAAGCCACCCAATCTGTATAAAGATCTTCTCCAAAAGATCCATTTTCTTTTTGTTGAGAAATTATAAAATCAAAAGCTTTATCTATATCAAAAACTTTTTTTGGCGCTTCTATTTTTGGTTGATTTTGTGCAATGATTATTGCACCACCTCCGTGTGATGCATGTACTGGCTCAGGATCTGGTGTGGGTGTAGGAGTAACGATTACAGGATCTGGCATGGGCGGTAATGGATCTACAAATGTGATAGAAATTAAATCATTGGGTTGTAGTTCATATTGATTTAATCCTGTTAAACCTTCTATATTATTTAAAGACCAACTCCAATAATGATAGACATCTTTATCATCTTTATCTTTGCTTGTATAGCCAGAAATATTACCAAGAGAGTTTAGAAAAGCACCAGGAGCCCAGCTCCAATTCCAATCACTTTGAATACCTGACTGTAATACTGCACAATAAGCTGTGACTTTTAAATCTGTGGTGGATGCGTTGTCACTATTACAAGCATTTACATTTATATCTTGGTCATATAGATGACCACTATTTGTTGTAATGGTTAGATGAATACTTATTGGATCTGGAGTCACGATGACAGGAGGTGTGACATCATCTGCATAGACTTTTCCTGTTATTGATGTTAATAAAATTATTATTATAAATAGAATTTTTTTTATGTTTTTCATATTTTATATACTTTTTTCATATTTCCAAGACACGACATCTCCTGATTTTATTTGATAATTAGACACTCCTATATTTGCCTTTTGATTATTTACATAATAAATCCAATTTTTTTCTCCATTATTTTTTATACCATTTATTTCTTCAATTAATTTTCCCATTCCAGAATAAGTTTTATCTTTAAAATCAATTTTTCCTTCCTCTTTTAATTTCACCATAAAGTCATAGATATTTTCTTTCTCTGGTATGGTTGTTTCTAATCTTTTGTTATTAATTTCTAAGAATGCATTATTTTTATTTTCTGTTTTAATGATATCTTGAGTTGGAGGAGAGTTATATTTTATTTCTGGCTTAATATCTTTTGTAAAAACAAAAATCAAAAGGAAAAAAAAATGAAATTAAAAGACCTAACCATATTATTTTTTTATTATTTTTTATCATAAATTTGTTATGTAAAACGAAAAAAATCCTGCTGGGCAGAATTTGGGGTCTTCAAAAAAGAAGGGAATCCTGCTCGGGAAAACATAAAATGATTGGTAATCGGACTTGTTCCTTCTCGTCGTTTGACGAATCAGGACTTACCGTAGCGGCACTGTACTGGAATCCCCGCCTGCAACGCATCATGCGTAGCATTTCGGGCAGGTCACCAGTTTCCCCAACCATTTCTTATAATTTTTAAAAAGGAACACCTTTAGTATATACTTACCTTAAGATATGTCAAAAAAGAATGTGGAAAAAAGAATTCATCAAAAAATGATTAAAATAATGGTTTTTGGAACTTTTGATGGTTTACATAAAGGCCATTTGAACTTTTTTAAACAAGCAAAAAACTTCATAGAAAATTCATTTTTAATTGTTTCAATAGGAAGAGATAAAAATGTGTTAAGGATAAAAGGGCGTAAACCAGATTTAAATGAAATAGAAAGATTTAATTTAGTAAAAGAATGTAAATTGGCAGATAAAGTAATTTTATCTGGAAAAACAAAGTATTTAGCACATATTTTAAAAGAAAAACCGGATATTATAGCACTTGGTTATGATCAAAAAGCTTATGTGGAAGAACTTAAAAAAGACTTGAGAAATAAGAATATTTTGATAAAAGTTATACGTTTAAAGCCGTATAAAGAAAAAATATACAAAAACCACTTGCTAAAGAAAAAAATATAAATATAA